>JBJMIY010000071.1:0-19676 GCA_045806605.1 Rubrobacteraceae bacterium | reverse complement strand
CAGGCCAAGCTCTTGCTCCATGTAGCGCACGAGATCGGTGACCGACTCGAAGCCCTCTACGTGCTAGCGATACACACCGGCCTCCGTCAGGGAGAGTTACTCGGCTTGAAGTGGGATGACGTAGACCTCGGAGACAGCTCCCTTCAGGTACGCCGCACGCTGACCATTACCAAGAGCGGTCCTGTCTTCACGGCCCCGAAGACGACCAGCTCCAGGCGGAGCGTGAAGCTCACGAGCCATGCCACAGAGGCCCTCAAGAGCCACCTGAAGCGCCAGCTCGCCGAGATAGATAGGGTCGGCTCCCTGTGGAGCCCTGGCGACGCTGACGGCCTCATATTTGCCTCCGAGACTGGAGAGCCACTCGACAGGCGTGCTGTCACCAAGCTGAAGTTCAAGCCGCTCCTGAAGCGCGCCGGATTGCCGGAGATACGCTTCCACGACCTCCGGCACACGTGCGCCACGCTGCTACTCACCCGTAACGTGAACCCGAAAATCGTCTCCGAGATGCTCGGACATTCGTCCATAGCCATTACCCTCGACACCTATTCCCACGTGCTACCGAATATGCGCGACCAGGCTGCGGCGGCGATGGAAGAAGCTCTATCGTAGCCTACTGCTGCCGCACTGCTGCCAAAGCCCCCGGCAATATTGTCCGGGGGCTTTCTACCGTCTGTGTAAAAGTGCTCTTTTGCAGGTAATTCGTCAGTAGGGGCGGTGGGACTCGAACCCACACTCCTTCTCAGGACCCGGATTTTAAGTCCGGTGCGTCTGCCGATTCCGCCACGCCCCCATGTCGTTCGGGAGTATACCAGTCAGGTCCGGGCGTCCTCGCGGGTGCAGCAGGAGTCCTCGGGGAATGGCTTTTCGAGGCGCTCGAGTGTCCACTCGGCTATCGCGTTGGCGATGGCGCCGGAGAGGTGGATGGCGGTGAAAGCGTGGAGACACTTCACGTGGCCGCCTGGTCCCCCGACGCCGGCTACGCGGGTGCCGTAGCGCGCGAGATGTTTGGTATGGATCTCCTCTACAGTCTCTACTCCCACGTCTTCCCGGGCGGCCAGCACGCCGCCTGTGGACTCCAGGCGCGAGATAGCCCTGTCGAGGCTAGGGCAGGTGACCCAGAAGCTCGTCGGCATGTTGCGGGCCCGCTCGTTCTCGATGACGCTCGGCGCACCGAAAGGGCAACGGGCGGCGACACGGAAAGGTCGTGGCTCGCGCCCCAGCTGGCGGGCCACGAATTCGAAATCTTTGGAGGATTCAGGCTCCATGACCTGAGTGCTCCCCCTTTACAACGAAGGACCACCTTGAACGCTTGACGTTCCGCTGAAGGTTCCTCCCAGTGATTTCCTGGAGCCTACTCTCCAACTATGTAGACCTTCTCGCCCGGCTTTATCATGCCGTAGCGCTCTCTGGCGGCGCGCTCGATGCCCGCGGGGGTGTTCAGCTCTTTTGTGAGCCGCTCCTGGGCGGCATTGTGTACCTCGGCCTCGTGGAGCCTGTGTTCGAGAACCGGGATCTCGGCACGGCTCTCGAGGATCTGCTGCAAGGGTGAGGCGTAGGAGGCCAGGAGGAGTCCGATAAAGGCTGCGTAGAGCACGACCACGAGGGGTCTCAGTCTCCGGGGAACGCTCAACGCCGCCCTTTTACCTGTCCTCGCCCACGGTGAACACCTCGACGACGTTCGCGCTGCCGGGAAGGGAGCCTGCGGTCCCGCCGGTCAGGATGATCTGGTCCCCCTCCCCGAGGTGACCCGCACTCTCAGCGGCGTTAACCGCCCCCTGGAAGCGCTCCTCGAGTGAGCCAGCCTGCTCCCCGCGTATGGCGGTAACGCCCCAAACGAGCGCGAGCATCCGCACCGTATGCTCGATGGGGCTCACGGCCAGTATCCTGTTCGGCGGCCGGAAGCGGGCGACCCGGAAGCATGAGAGCCCACTCTGGGTCGAGGTCAGGATGGCTTCGGCCTGGAGGTCCTCGGCCAGCTCGCAGGCCGCGTGGGTTACGGCGTCGTAGCGGTCGCCGCGGCCCCAGGAGGCGGAGGCGGGAATGTCCCTGCCGTAGTTTATTGCCCCCTCAGCGGCGCGGCAGATCCGGTCCATCTCCTGGATGCTCTGCAACGGGTAGCGCCCGACGGCCGTCTCACCCGAGGTCATAACCGCGTCGGTCCGATCGAAGATCGCGTTCGCCACGTCCGAGACTTCGGCCCTGGTCGGCCTGGGGTTGCGTATCATGGAGTCGAGCATCTGAGTGGCGACGATGACGGGCTTGCCCAGGCGCCTGCAGCGCGCGATCATGCGCTTCTGCTCTATGGGGACCCGCTCGGCGGAGAGCTCGACCGCAAGGTCGCCCCTGGCGACCATTATGCCCTCGGAGGCCCGGATGATGTCTTCGATGTTCTCTATGCCCTCGTGCTTTTCTATCTTGGAGACCACGGGCGCGTTGCCGCCGAACTCTTTTATGCGCTCTTTGACCTCCCGCACCTCATCCCCTGTGCGCACGAAAGAGATGGCCACCCAATCAGGGTGGAGCTCCTCCATCCCGAAGCGCAGGTCCTCGATGTCCTTCGGCGTGAGGCCCTTGATGGACAGGGAAGAGTCAGGGAAGTTCAGGCCCTTGTGCGAGGAGACCGGTCCTCCCTCGAGGACCTCGCAGACGATGTCGCCGTCCTCGACGCTCACCACTTTGAGGCCGATGAGGCCGTCGTCAATCAGGAGCCGGTCGCCGGGCTTCACGTCCTCGGCGAGGCGGTCGTAGGTTGTGGAGAGCCGGCTCGCGTCCCCGACGAAGTCCCCTGACGCGATGATGACCCTGTTCCCCTCGACGAGCTCAGTGCCTTCCTCCACCTCCCCCGTCCTTATCTTGGGACCCTGGAGGTCTTGCATGATCGCCACGTTGCGCCCCTGCTCCTTCGCCGCCGAGCGCACGATCTCGGCGTTCTTCAGGTGCATCTGGTGGTCGCCGTGGCTGAAGTTGAAGCGTGTAACGTCTACCCCGACCCGGATGAGGGCCTCGATCTTCTCCTCTGAGGAGGTCGCGGGCCCTAGAGTGGCGATTATCTTGGTCCGGCGCACCTTCAGACCTCCTTCCCCACCCTCGGGTTGAACGCCGCCCGGCCGGGGTAGAAGCCCGAGCCCTCGAGCCCCTCCTCTATCCTGAGTAGCTGGTTGTACTTGGCGACGCGGTCGGTCCTCGCAGGGGCGCCGGTCTTTATCTGACCAGCGTTGGTAGCCACCGCGAGGTCGGAGATCGTCACGTCCTCGGTCTCCCCGCTGCGGTGGCTGATCATCGCCGTATAGCCAGCCTTGTGCGCGAGTTCTATCGTCTCCAGGGTCTCGGTGAGCGTCCCGATCTGGTTGACCTTTATGAGGATGGAGTTGGCTATGCCCTCCTGAATACCACGGGCGAGAATCTTCGGGTTCGTGACGAAGAGGTCGTCGCCGACGAGCTGGATCCTGCTCCCCAGGCGCTCGGTGATCATGGCCCACCCCTCCCAGTCGTCTTCGGCAAGCCCGTCCTCGATGCTGATTATAGGATACCGGTCGCACAGCCGGACGTAGTACTCGACCATCTCCTCGCGCGAGAGGGTCTTGCCTTCGCCCTCCAGGACGTATGAGCCACTCTCGTAGAACTCGGAGGCCGCGGGGTCGAGGGCGAACCCAATCTGATCGCCCAACGAGTACCCGCTCCTCTCGACGGCCTCGGCGATGAGCGCGAGCGCCGCTCCGTTGTCCTCGAGGTCGGGGGCGAACCCTCCTTCGTCCCCGATGCCGCCCGCGAGGCCCCTCTCCCCGAGCAGCTTCTTCAAGCCCTGGTAGATCTCCGCCACCGCCTGCAGCGCCTCGGAGTAATCTTCGAAGCCCAGAGGCACGACCATGAACTCCTGAAAATCCACGTTGTTAGCCGCGTGCGCGCCACCGTTCATGATGTTGGCGCAGGGAACAGGCAGCGTGTACGCTCCTGGACCGCCGAGGTAGCGGAAGAGCGGCAGCGCGGCCGCCTCAGCCGCGGCCTTCGCCGCGGCCAGGGAGATCCCGAGTATAGCGTTCGCCCCGAGGCGGCCCTTGTTCTCCGTGCCGTCGGCTTCGATCATGGCGAGGTCGAGCGAGCGCTGGTCGGTTACGTCCATACCGACGACGACCTGCGCCAGCTCGCCGTCGACGTTCGCTACGGCGCTCAAGACCCCCTTGCCGCCGTAGCGCTCCGGGTCCCCATCCCGCAGCTCGACGGCCTCGTTCTGGCCTGTCGAGGCGCCCGAGGGGACAGAGGCCCGGCCCACGAAGCCGCTCACCGTGGCGAGCTCGACCTCGACCGTCGGGTTCCCCCTGGAGTCCAGGATCTCACGCCCGTGGACAGCGACGATCTCCGTCATCATCCTCCCTCTTCGAGCTATCAGGTTTCAGGTTATGGGTTTTACCTGATACCTGAAGCCTGAAACCTCCTATTAGCTGATCAGCTTTGTTGTAACTCTACGCTCTTACCCGTTGCGGCGCCACCGCATGCAGCCTGAGGAGGAGGCTTTCACGCGGGCGGCTTGAATCCGGGCAGGTACTTGACGTTGCGCTGCTCACGCTGCTTTTGCAGCCAGGCCGTGAACTCCTGGGACTGCGCCTCGGTGGTGAGCTGGTCCCTGATCTGACCCTCGACCTCGGAGAGCGGCTGGGTCGCCTCCTCCTGTATCTTGGTGACCTCGATGAGGTGGTAACCGAACTCGGTCTCCACCGGACCCACGATCTCACCCTGCTTGGCATTGAAGACCGCCTCCTCGAAGTTGGCGACGGTCTCACCCCTGCCGATACAGCCGAGGTCGCCGCCCTGCTCGGCGCTCCCCGGGTCCTGGGAGTATTCCTTGGCGAGCTCAGCGAAGTCCCCGCCGTTCTGGAGTTGCTGCTTGACCTCCTCGGCCTTCGCTTTCTGGTCTTTGTTGAACAGGATGTGCCGCGTGCAGCGCGCCTCGGGAGTCGTGAACTGGGCTGCCTTGTTCTGCTCGTAGAACTGCTCGACCTCTTCCTGCGAAGGTCCGACGTCGCCCGCAACCCTCTCCTGTACCTTCTGTATGGGGAGCTGATCCCGGATCTGCTGGCGTAGCTGCTCCTCGGTGATGCCTGCCTGCTGCAAGGCCTGGTCGAATGCTTCCTCGCGCCCGAGGTCCTGCCCCTGGCTCTGCGCCTGCTGGAAGACCTGGTCCTTGAGGGTCTCGATCTCCTTATCGACATCCTGCTCCGAGACCGTTATCCCCTGCTCCTCTGCGTAGGCTTTGGCGATCTCGATATCTGTGAGTTGCGGCATGATCTGGGCGATTAGCGCCTCGTACTGTGGAGAGTCAGGCGAAAGCTCGCCCAGACCGCTCTGCTTGGCGAATTCCTGAACCTCGCCCAGGGTGACCTCTCCTCCTTCGAAGACCGCAACCTTCTTGGAAGGCGACTCGATGTTGGCGACAGGTTCGGCCGCGCTGCAACCCGCGGCGACGACCACTAACGCGCCAACGAGCACGCAGAAGAACCATGCCCTGTTCACCAGAAACTCGCTCAAGACGACGGAGAACCTCACTGTTCGTATGCCAAAAACGCCGCGATTATAGCACGCAGCCCACGCCGGCCAGCACACGAGAACGGAGGGCAACGCTCTACAGCTCGCAAAGTACTCACGATGTACCGCTGGATCGTTTGGGGCACGAAGCCCGTATACGTGAATGACCACGGCGCATATCCTTGCGGCGTCACCGGCAGCAGCGGTGGATGTTCCGATGCAGGGCCTGGAGCAAACCGTACGGAAGTACAGGCCTATTATCGTGCTTCCGTACGATGCGCGAAGCCCGCTGCGCGTGCCACCCTGTGAGCGACGTCGCGAGGTCCTGAGATCAGGAGGCACACGATGAAAGACGAGTTGCTGGCTTCGATCGAGCGCGAAGTGCTCGGCTGGCCGGGCGTCAGCAAGGACCCGGACAGACCACACGTGGCCATCTACAGGTTCGGGCGGCGTCAGATCGGGCACGTCCACGGCGACGGCGTGGCCGATCTCACGTTCCCGAAGGCCATCCACGACGCACTGATCTCGGACGGCCTGGCGCAACCCCACAGGGGCGGCTTCCCTGCCGTCGTGAGCTACCGCATCAGAAGCCCCGAAGACGTGCCGGGAGCCGTTGACCTCTTCCGAAGGAGCTACGAGCGAGCGCGAGCCGCAGCCGAGCGGCGCCAGGACCATTAGTGATCGGTGGGTTCTCTGACCGGTCTCTGATGCAGCGCGCGTAGAACGGTCTCCGCGAGCGCGAGCGGTTCGAGGGCTGAGTCGCGCACCGTGACCCGTCCCTCCCTGCCACCTACCGCGCCGCCGGTCCGCTCCTCGTGGAGCGCCGTCTGCGCCGGACCGGCGGTAACGCCCACGACGGCCAGAGTTCCCGAGCGGTAGTTGACGGAGCTCGCGCCCGCCTCGCGGGCCAGGATCTTTATCCTGGAGAGGCCGAGCAGGTTCAGCGCTGGCTCCGGAGGCTCGCCGAAGCGGTCGGCGAGCTCCTCGGCGAGGTCGTCCACCTCGGCGATGGACGCTGTACCTGAGGCCCTGCGGTAGAGGTCCACGCGTTCGATCTCGTCCATCACGTAGGCGGGCGGCAGGTAGGCGTCGAGCGGGAGCTCCACGATGACGGGCCGCCTATCCCTGCGCTCCGGCGCCTCGCCCCTCGCGGCAGCTACCGCCTCTTCGAGGAGTCGCAGGTACATCTCGAAGCCGACCGCGGCTATGTGGCCTGACTGCTCTGCGCCGAGGAGGTTGCCAGCTCCCCGGATCTCCAGGTCCCGCATCGCGATGGCAAACCCGCTGCCAAGCTCGGTGAAGTCCATGAGCGCTTCGAGCCGCTTCTGCGACTCGACGGTGGCTCCCAGAGGAGCGAAGAGGTAGGCGTAGGCCTGCTCGGTGGAGCGTCCTATCCTGCCCCGCAACTGGTAGAGCTGCGCGAGACCCATCGTGTCCGAGCGGTCCACGATCAGGGTGTTCGCCGTCGCCACGTCGAGCCCGCTCTCCACGATGGTCGTGGTCACGAGCACGTCGGCCTCGCCTTCGAGGAAGCCCCGCATGACGTCCTCGAGCGCCCTCTCCGGCATCTGGCCGTGCGCGACTACGAAACGCACCCCAGGCACGAGGGAGCGTAGTCTTTCGGCCACTTCGTCTATCGTCTCGACACGGTTGTGGACGAAGAAGACCTGCCCCTCGCGCGCGACCTCCCGCTCTATGGCCAGCCTGACGAGGTCCTCGTCGTAGGGGCCGACGTGCGTCAGGATGCTCCGCCGCCCGGCTGGCGGCGTCTCGATGACGCTTATGTCCCGCAAGGAGGCGAGACCCATCTGCATGGTGCGCGGGATCGGGGTGGCCGTAAGCGTGAGGACGTCTACAGAGGTCCTGAGCTCCTTGATGCGCTCCTTGTGCCTCACGCCGAAGCGCTGCTCCTCGTCCACCACCACGAGCCCGAGGTCGCGAGGCGTGACCTCCGTGCCAAGGAGCGCGTGGGTCCCGATGAGAACGTCCACCTCGCCCGCTGCGAAGTCGCGCAGGATGGCCCTGCGCGCGGCTGGCGTCGTGAAGCGCGAGAGGCTCTCGACGCGGACGGCGAAGGCGCCGAGCCTCTCCTTGAAGGTCCGCTCGTGCTGTTGCACGAGGATGGTCGTCGGCGCTAGCATCATGGTCTGCTTGCCGCTCAGCGCCGCCTTGAAGGCGGCCCGCACGGCGATCTCGGTCTTGCCGAAGCCGACGTCACCGCACACGAGCCGGTCCATCGGGTGGGGCACCCGCATATCCGCCTTGACCGCAGCGATGGCGGCCTCCTGGTCGGTAGTCTCCTGGTAAGGGAAGCTCTCCTCGAGCTCCCTCTCCCACTCGCTGTCTTCGGGAAAAGCGAGGCCGGGCGTCGAGGCCCTCGCAGCGTACAGCTGCAGTAGCTCACCAGCGAGCGCCTTGACCCTGCTGCGTACCCTGTCTGTGACCTGCGCCCAGGTCGCCCCGCCGAGCCTGTCGAGACGGGCGACCTCGCTGCCGACGTACTTGTGCAGGAGCTCCATCTGCTCGTAGGGAACGAGCAGGGTGTCCCCGCCGCGGTATGTGACCTGCATGTAGTCGCGGGTGGTCCCGAGTACCTCCCTCGCAACCAGACCCTCGAAGCGCCCGATGCCCTGCGCCGCGTGAACCACCAGGTCCCCTGCCTTCAGGTCCGCGAAGGAGCCGAGCGCGCGACCCGGACGCCGGCGCGCCTCGCGCCGCCTACCGAAGAGCGAATCGCGGCGGACGACCGCGATCCCACCGTCAGGGTATACGAACCCCTCCTCCACCTCGCGTCCCACCGCGTAGAGGCCCGGCGGCAGGCTCGCGTTCACCCGCCCGACCTCGCGCATCGCGCGGTGTATATCCCCGAAGGCGTAGACCGTCCGCTTCGCCTCCCCGACGGAGGAGCAGGCTACGAAGACCGCGAGACCCTGTTCCACCTGCGAGTCGAGCCGCCTCGCTGCCTCCCTCAGAGTGTCGGCGAACGTCGCGACCGGCGGGGCAGCGACAACCTCTCCCCCCTCGCCGGGTGTGAATTCGACGTCCGGCTCCGGCGTCCTCGGGTCGTAGAGCTCGCGCACCGCTCCCTCGAGGTCGTCCGGGATCCTCTCCTGCGGCGCCTCACGCCACACCTCGACTCCGTCCGGCAGCAACCTCCGCGGCGAGACTGGGTCCAGCTCAAGCAGGAGTCGGTCGAGACCGGGGACGCGCACGCCCCTGCGCGCCTCCTCGGGGAAGCCCTCGCTCGTCGCTGCCAGAGCCGCGAGGTCGCCCTCCCTGGCGGCGTAGACCGTCACGGTCTCCAGCTCGCGCACGACCCTCTGAGTAGCCAGGGAGATAGCGCGGACGCTCTCGATCTCATCCCCCCACCACTCCACCCTCACCGGCGAGCGGCGCGTGCTGGGGAAGACGTCGACGATCCCGCCGCGCACCGCGAACTCACCTGGGCGCGAGATACGGTCCACCCGCTCGTAGCCGAGCTCGACCAGCCGCTCGAGCGTCGCGTCCAGCTCGATCTCGACCCCGCCGGAGAGGTCCAGCGGCTCGTAGAGCGGCGTCCGCTCCATGAACGCCAGCGGCCCTGCAACCATTACGCGCGCCGAAGGGAGGGAACGCAATGACCTCTGCCGGCGCCCGACGCGGGTTACGGCCGGGTCGAAGACGTCGCCGTAGGCGAGGCCTCGGGAGGGCAGGAGGACTACGGTCTCCCCGGTAAAGCAGGCGGCGTCGCGGGCGTACCTCTCGGCGTCGCTCTCGCTCGCGGCGAGCAGTAGCACGGGCCGCTCGTTGTTCGCCGCCAGATAAGCGCGTATCCTGCGCGGGGCCTGGAGGGTTCTGGTGCGTGTCTTCTCGCTCACCGGGCGATTTTACCCCCGATCGCCGATTCTCAAAGTAGGAAGGTACACGACGCTGAGATAATCCCGGCAAACAGGCGAACACGAGAGAGGGAGCGGCGCGGATGTCTATCGTCGAAGGGCTGAACGAACGCGGGACCGGGAGGTTGCCGGGGCTGATCGGGCTGGACGTCCTCGAGGCCGGGGAGGGATGGCTCGCAACACGCCTGGAGCTGCGCGACGAGCTCCTTGCTCCCAACGGCTACCTGCACGCCGCGACGATCGTCGCCCTCGCCGACACCTCCTGCGGCTACGGGACCTTCGTGAGCCTGCCCGAGGGCGCGGAGGGCTTCACCACCATCGAGCTAAAGACCAACTTCCTCGGCACCAAACTCGCCGGCGTCATAGCCTGCGAAGCACGCCTCGCCCACGGCGGCCGCACGACCCAGATCTGGGACGCAACCGTCACCGACGACGATAGCGGCAAGCTCCTGGCCCTTTTCCGCTGCACGCAGCTGATCCTCTACCCCCGCTGACCCGAGACGTTATTCTCATAGTCGGGCCTTCGGCCGCGTTGCGCCGATCCCGGTTATGAGGGTTACGCTCGAGAGGATGAGGACGAGGCCCGCGAGCGTCCCCACCCCTACGGGCTCGTCGAGGAGTACTACACCGAACAGGAGCCCGAAGAGCGGCACGAGGAGCGTGACTGTTGAGGTGCTGGTAGGACCGACGTTCGCGATCAGGCGGAAGTAGAGCATGTAAGCCACGGCCGTCGAGGGCAGAGCGAGCCCGAGAACCGAGAGCACCACGATCGTGGACGGGCTTTGCTCTGGAGCGCTCACGGCGGCAAGGGGCAGCATGAGCATCGCGGCCGCCGTCAGCTGGCCGCTGGCGATCGCCAGCGGCGGCGAGTCCGCGAACGTTCGCTTGGCGTAGACCGAGCCCAGGGCGTACGCGAGCGATGCGGCGAGCATCGCCCCGACCGAGAGCGCGACGGCCCAGTTCATGGCGATGGGATCCCAGCCGACGAGCACCGTCACCCCGACTATCCCGAGCGCCACGCCGACGAGCTTTCTCGCCGTCAGGGCGTCGCCCATCCACACTGCCGCCACCACCGCTGTGAACATCACGGTCGTGGAGTTCAGGATGGCCGCAAGAGAGGCCGTCAGGTTTATCTCCGCGGTGCTTATGAGGGAGAAGGGTATCGCCACGTTCACGGCTCCGAGGAGCACGAACTGCCTCCAGCGCCTCCGCAGCTTCGGCAGACGCCCCACGAGCGCCGCGCAGAGTGCGAGTACCACGGCGGCGAGCCCCACGCGCAGCTCCACGAGGACGAAAGGCCCGAGAGCGGGCACGGCGACGCGGATATAGATGAAGGACGCGCCCCAGAGCGCGCTGAGGAGGAGCAGCGCTCCCAGGTCGCGCGTACCCATCTAAGCAGCCACCACGGGTCGGCACACCTTGCAGGGCCGGTAACCCGCCGCGGTAGCCTCCCTGACGCTGCGAAAGGCGCGGCGGTTCTCAGGCTGTATCCTCTTCGCGTTGCGGCAGGTAGCGTGGCATACGATGCCGGTCGTCGGCGTCGCGACGTAGGGCGAGCCGGAGATCTCCTCCGGCGATACACCCTCGGCTCTCAACAACCTCACCTTCTCCCCCGCACCGAACGCATAGCTCCCGGTGCTCCCGTCGTTGCGGACGACCCGGTGACAGGGGACGAGCAGCGGCACGGGGTTGTTCGCCATGACGTTGCCGACGGCCCGCGATGCGCCTGGAGAACCCGCCTCGCCGGCAACCCAGACGTAGGGGCGCACCTCGCCGCGGCTTATGCCCCTCACGACCTCGAGCACCCGCCGCTGGAACGGCGTAGCCCGGCTCAGGTCCAGCGGCACCTCTACCCGCTCCCCGGCGAGCGCAGCCGCGGTCCTCTCCGCGAGCTCCGCCACCTCATCCCCCTGAGCCGGCGAGACGAACCGCCCAAAGCGCTCGCGGTAGCGGCGGGCGAACTCCTCCTCGGAAGATGCAGGAGCCAGGTACCGGACGCCGTCAGGCCCCGTCGCCACGTACACAGCCCCGAGCGGCGACTCCACGCCGAAGAGGTAGTCAGTTACCCCGGCCACCACGCCTGCTACCAGACCGGCCAGCTCTCTTGCCGGCACGATGCGTGCCGCCGTCTCGCGCAGCGACGCGGTCGCGAGTTCGCCGTCGCGCTCCGTGAATCTCTCGTTCATCCCTGACCACCACCTTTTGGCTCCTCGACCATCAAACTCCGTAGGCGCATCAGGCCCCTTCGGACTAGCGTTTTGGCGGTTCCCTCGGGCCACCCGGTTACGCTGGAGATCTCCGCGTACGGCATGTCCTGCAAGTAGCGTAGCGTCACCGCCACCCTCTGTCTCTCGGGCAGCCCTCCCAGCGCGGCCAGCGTATCCATGATGCTCTCCCTATCCTCGTCGCTCGCGGCCTCGACGGAGAGATCCTCGACCGGGACCTCGCGTCTCTGCCGGAGTCGGTTGCGAGCGACGTTCAGGGTGATCCTGTACATCCACGGACGCAGCTTCATGGCACGGAGCCTCTCCTCAGAGTACCGTCCGAGCGCCGAGAAAGCACGCTCGAAAGCGTCCTGCACGGCATCCTCGGCGGACCGCTCCTCGCGCAGCACCGAGAAGGCGTAGCGGTACAGCTCGCGGTAGTGCCGCTCTACCAGGGCTTCAGGCGCCAGAGAGTCGCCGTCAGCCAGTCGCGCCGCGAGCGGGTCGAGTCCCGCCGCCCATTCCTGTCGCCGCGCCTTCGTCTTCATACCAGGTACAACAATCTGGCGGCCCGGAAAGTTTCGTACGTCGCTCACGCGTCCCGTCCGGCCAGGACCTCGAAGTGCTCGACGGCCGGCTCGAAGCCGAGCAGAAATTCTTCGTCTTCCGGATAGTATCTGGCTCTCTCCGGGTCAGGACCTGCGAATCCCTTTATCGCCTCCATTGATTCCCAGAAAGACACCGTCAGGAAATGCGCCTGTTCGCCCTCGGTCCTGCGGAGGACGTACACGCCCCGGTTCCCCTGCGTCGCCCGGTAATCGGGGACGCCGGTCCGGTTGAGGTAGTCGAGGTACTCATCGGACTTTGCGGCTGCGGTTATGCCGTGCCAGATCCTCGCGATCATGGTTCCTCCCTGATATCTCTCGTGTCAGACAAAGGCTCGAACCAGCGCGGTGCTAACGGCGGCGAGGGCGACGGCGAGCAGCACGGGCGCCCGCAGCGCGAGAGCTACGGCCGCTACGCCCACCCCCACGGCTCTCTCGTCGAGCACGAGATGCTGGTCCTCCCCGAAGGTCTGAGTTACCACGAGGGACGCAAGGAGCGCAGGCGCGAGCAGAGCGATGACCGAGAGCGCGCGTGGAGGCAGCTCCCGTCCGCCGACCAGCACGGGTCCGGCGGCCTTGATGGTCGCGCTGGCCAGGGCGACGGCGGCGATCGAGATCCAGAGCGTCGTCATGACCGCCTCAGCCCGAGAAGAGCCGCAGCGCAGGCGGCTATCACCGGCACCCCAGGGGGAGCGAACGGCACGAGAGCTAGGGCCAGCGCGGCGGCTATGATCGCCACCGCAACCGCCCGCCCGCCGCGCAGCTCCTCCGCGAGGAGGGCGAGGAAGAAAGCGGGGAAGACGACATCCAGCCCCAGCCGCTCGGGGTCGCCGATGAAATTTCCGCCCAAAGCCCCGATGGCGGTGCCGGCGATCCAGGCTACACCCTGCGGCACCGTGGCGCCGATCATGAACTCCCGGTCGAAGCGGCCCTCGCCACGACTGGCCAGCGCCCACGACGCGTCTACTACCGCCTGCCCCTCCAGAGCACGCCTGAAGGGCCCACCTTTGAGGTGAGGGGCGACGGCGACGCCCATCGGCCCGAAGCGAGCCTTGAGTAGGACAGCGGCCACGATCGCCGCGACTGCACCACCCCCGGCGCCGAGTACCGCGGCGACCGCGAACTGGGCCGAGCCGGAGAAGGCGATCACGGAGAATACTATGGGAGCGACGATTCCCCAGCCCAGAGAGCGGGCGAGCACCCCGAAGGAGATCCCCAGCACCAGCGTTGCCAGCGCGAAAGGCACCGACGCCCGCGCACCGGCCAGGTACGGGCCGGAATTCCTCGATGCTTTGCCCTCCATCACGTCCATCACCGATGGTCGCACAGTATCTTCCTCATGCCAGAGTTTTTCCCGTTCGTTTCGATCTCTATGACACCTCCCTCGCACTACTTCCTGGCCGAGGAAGCCTTGAAGAACGGTATGGCGGAAACGCCGAGCAGCCCGAACAACCTCCGCCACCTGCCCGCGGCAGGCTCTTCACGGACCTCCGGGGCTCGCGTCACGTCAAGCCACCACTCGCGGCGACCACGCCTGCGATATCCGGCCTCGCGCGGGTAGTCCGCGTGCGGGAATGGACGTGCGATCACCTCGCCGACGCCGATCTCCCGCGCCAGCTTTCCCGCCCCTGCGTAGAGCGCCACGGCCAGCGGCCGCTCCTCGGCCCACGGGTCGGAGATCAGAAGCCCCAACAACAGCCGCTTCGGCTCCGTCCGGAGGCGCAACGCAGCCAGCATCTCACCATCCCTCTCAGCCACCACGTACCGCTCCTCAAACGCTACCCAGCGCGGCATCCCGTTCAGCTGCAGAAGGTCAGCTATCTTCGCCTCGTCCTCCAGTAGACCCCACCGGACCTCGATCCCCTCCGGTACCTCGTCCCGGCTCTGCTCACGATTCGCCCGGCCCTCACGCACCCTGCGCGCCAGCCGCGCCCGCTCAGCCTCCCGTAAAAGCTCCTCGTGATGGTCCTCCCAGGCCGCAAACTCCGCCCAACTGTGCACCGCTCACCTCCATACTCGCCGGTGCGCTATAATTGCCCTACTGGGCTAGGACAATTATAATTGACATAGCGTCATAGGACAATAGGATAATCGGATGGATCTTCAAATAAACTCCAAGAGTCACGTACCGGTACACGTACAGTTGAAGGAGCAGATCAAGCACCTCATCCTGACCGGGAGCTTCGAGGTGGGTGACAGGTTGCCGAGCATCCGGGCGTTGGCTGGTTTCTTGCGGGTGAACCGGAACACGGTGGCGCGCGTGATCTCCGACCTCGAGCGCGAGGGCTTCGTGGAGAGTCGGCGCGGGAGCGGGGTTTACGTGGTTGAGGCGCCGCCGGTGAACGAGGAGGAGTCGAAGCGCCAGGAGGTCCTGGAGAGGGTGATGGACCTGGCGGCGGCGCAGGGCGTCTCGGTGGAGGAGCTCGGGAACGCGCTGCTGGCGCGTTCGGGCGTAAGGCTGCAGGAGAAGTTGCCCATACTATTCGTAGAGTGCACGGGGGCGGAGCTGGATCTGCTCTCGGACGAGCTCGAGGAGCAGCTCCCTGTCGAGGTCGAGAGGGTTCTGCTCGCTGATCTGGCGTCCAGGCTATCTGAGGAGAAGAAGCCGCCGTGGCGGATGGCGGTCACGACCTTCTTCCACGTCCACGAGGTGCAAGAGCTGGTAGAGCCCTTCGGGATAGAGACGGTCGCCCTGCTCGCCGAGGCCAACATCGAGAGCCTGCAGCGCCTCACGGAGCTGCCTGCGGGTACCCCCGTCGGGGTAGTCGGCTGGGGCCGGACGTGCATGGAGAACCTCTCGCGCTCGCTGGAGGGCGCGGGTCTGGAGCACCTCGATTTCCGCTCTGTCTACATCGACCAGAGCAGCACGGAGGAGGTTCTGGACACCCTTGATGGGGTAAGGGCGGTGGCGTGCGCGACCATCACGGCGAAGAAGCTGCGCGAGTTGGGCGTTCCGGAAGAGCTGGAGATCATCGAGGAGGACCGCACCCTCGACAAGGGCGGCATCGAGATGCTCGGCCGCATGATCCGGCAGTTACCCCGCGATACACCCCAAACGTAGCGCGTAGGGACGATCCGCGGACCCTACGCGGACCGGACGTTGAAGCGGTTCATCGCTGCCTCGGGGCCTTCTCCGACGACGGCCGCGACCGCGTCCGCCGCTAAGGGCACGGCGTCACGGACCGTGGAGTTCATCTTGCCCAGGACGTAATCCGTCACGCCCATGCCTACCGGCGGGCGTCCGATGCCAATGCGAACCCGGACGAAATCCGGCCCCAGGCGCCCTATCAAGGAGCGGAGGCCGTTGTGGCCGCCCGCGCCGCCGCCCACTTTCACCCGCACGTCGCCTTCGGGCAGGTCCAGATCGTCGTGGACAACGATGATGTTATCCGCTTCGTAGCCGGCCAGGGCCGCGCCGGAGTTGTTCATGAACGTCGTTGGTTTCAGGAGCGTGACGTCTTCGAAGCCGAGGTTGATCGGGGCCGCCTCGGCCTTCTTCCTCTTGCGCCAGGAGCCGCCGTGCCGGCGGGCGAGCTCGTCGGCTACGAGGAAACCGACGTTGTGGCGGGTACGCTCGTAGGATCGGCCAGGATTGCCCAGGCCAACGACGACGGGGGACCGTGAAGATCCCCCGTCACCTCGTCCGGCAAGCCTGTCGAAGATCGAGCGTATGGGTTCCTACGCCTGCTGGTTCTCGGGCTCTTCGCCCTCTTCGGGCTCCTCTTCGCCCTCGGCAGCTTCGGGAGCTTCCTCGCCCTCCTCGACAGCCTCCTCCGGCTCCTCCTCGACGACGCCGGCGGCCTCGAGGTCCTCTTCGGTGATCTCCGTCGGCGCCGTGACGATGGCGGCGACCTCCTCGGGGTCGGAGACGAGGGTAATGCCTTCGGGGAGCCTCAGGTCCGCCAGGGTGAGGTTCTCGTTCATCCCCAGGGAGGAGACGTCGAGGGTGAGCTCCTGCGGTATGTCGCCGGGGAGCGTCTCGATCTGGACCTCGTAGGCGACCTGCTGCAGTACGCCGCCCTCCTCAGTGCCGGGCGCCTCGCCGACGACGTGGAGCGGCACGGTGACCTCGATCCGCTGCAGCATGTCAACAGGGGCGAAGTCCACGTGGAGGAGGCGGCCCGAAACGGGGTCGCGCTGCACGTCCACGATGCGCGCCGTCGAGCCACCCGCCCCGAGATCTATGTCGTAGAGCGCGTTGTCCCCAAAGTGCTGGAGGGTATAGTCCACGACCCTGTCAGGGACGGCGAGCGCCGTGCTCGCTCCGTCCCCGTCGCCGTAGAGGACGGCCGGGAGCATCCCGGAAGCCCTCAAGCGCCGGGCCGCGTTCTTGCCGCGCTCCTCGCGTGGTCTTGCCTGCAGGTCTACGTTGTCTGCCATCTTCCTATCTCCCAGAGAGTCTGCTAGAAAAGCTGGTTCTCGCCCATGAAGACCGCGCTCACCGATTCGTCCGTAAAGACGTTCCTTATAGTGCTCGCGAGTATCGGCGCGATCGTAAGCGTGCGGATTTTAGACTGCGGCTCGTCCTCCTTCAAGGGCAACGAGTCGGTGACGACGACCTCCTTGAGGGGTGAGGCCTCGATCCGCTTGTAGGCCGGACCCGAGAATACCGCGTGCGTTCCAGCCGCGTAGACCTCCGTCGCGCCCTCCCCTATCAGCTTCTCCGCGGCGTTACATAGAGTTCCGGCGGTGTCTATCAGGTCGTCTATCATGATCACACGCTTGTCCCTCACGTCGCCGATGACGTGGGTGACCTCGGACTGCTGTACCTCGCGGCGCATCTTGTTCACGATGGCCCACGGCAGCCCAAGGTGGTCAGCCAGCCTCTTCGCCACCTTTACCTC
This sequence comes from Rubrobacteraceae bacterium, assembly GCA_045806605.1. Classification (GTDB taxonomy): domain Bacteria; phylum Actinomycetota; class Rubrobacteria; order Rubrobacterales; family Rubrobacteraceae; genus JALYGY01. Next base: position 2,628 of record JBJMIY010000071.1, on the reverse strand, counting down.
GCCGGTGTCGGGCGCGACGACCACGACGTCGTCGGCGTCGCGGAAGCCCTCCTCGACGAAGTAGTCGACGAAAGTGTGCATGGCAGTCAGGTGGTCCACAGGGAAGCTGAAGAAACCCTCGATCTGGCCGACGTGCAGGTCCATCGTCATCACCCGCTCTGCGCCTGCAACCTCGATCATGTTAGCCACAAGACGCGCCGTTATGGGCTCACGCGGCTTGGTCTTCCTGTCCTGGCGAGAGTACGCGTACCACGGGATGACCGCCGTGATCCTCTTGGCCGAGGCCCTCTTGGCAGCGTCGATCATGACGAGGAGTTGCATCAGGTTGCGGTTAACCGGCTGGCCCAGCGTCTGCACGATAAACACGTCAGCTCCCCGCACGGAGTCGAGGTAGCGGGCGTACACCTCACCGGCGGAGAACTGCCTCAGCTCCACGCCACCGAGCTCTATGTCCAGCCGGTCGGCTATCCGGTCGGCGAGATCGGGGTAGCCCTCTCCCGAGAAGAGCATTAGCCGCTTCTCGGTTATCTGTGTCAGGTGGCCGTTTCGCGTCGCCAATACTCTAGCCCTCCGTCTCGTCGCGTGGTCCTTCCTTCGTCCTGCCGGGAGCGTCGCGGATCACGCGCGCCGGCATCCCGACCGCGAGTTTGCCCGGCGGGATGTCCTTGTTGACGACGCTCGCTGCTCCCAGGTATGCGCCGTCCCCAATTGTAACCGGCGCGATCAGGTTCGTGTTCACGCCGGTGAATGCCCCATCCCCTATGGTCGTCCTGTGCTTGTTTACGCCGTCGTAGTTGGCGGTGATGGTGCCGGCGCCCAGGTTCGCGTCCTCCCCGATCTCCGCGTCGCCGACGTAGGAGAGGTGGGGGACCTTGCTCCCCCTCCCTACACGCGTGTTCTTGACCTCGCAATATGCGCCCACTTTGGCATCAGGGCCAAGCACCGTTCCAGGCCGCAAGAAAGCGTAGGGTCCGACGGTCGCCCCCTCTCCAACCTCGGCGCCCCGGCCTACCGAGTGCTCGACGCGCGCCCCGTCGCCCACCCGCGTGTCCAGGAGGTCGGCGGAGGGTCCTATCACGCAGTCCGAGCCTATCTTCGTGGTTCCGCGCAAGAAGCTGCCGGGCAGGATCACCGTGTCGCGTCCGATCTGCACGCTAGCCTCTATATGTGTACTCACCGGGTCCCGCACCGTGACCCCTTCTCTCATGTGGGCATCCAGGATGCGACGCCTCAGGATCTCCTCCGCCCGCGCGAGCTGCGAGCGGTCGTTGACCAGGTTCGCCTCCTCCAGGTCCTTGAGCCTGTAGGTCACGGCCCGGCTCCTGCGACCGATGATCTCCAGCACGTCCGTAAGGTACAGTTCGCCCTGGCCGTTGTCCACGCCCACCTTCCCTATGGCGTCCCGGATCTCCGAGAGCTCGAACGCGTACAGGCCCAGGTTGACCAGACTTATGGCCCGCTCTTCGTCGGTCGCGTCGCGCTCCTCGACGATCCTCACCACGCCGGCTTCCTCGACGACCCGCCCCAGGCCCCGGGGTTCCTCGAGCTCCGCGACCAGCACGGTCGCCCCCACCCCGGCAGACCGGTGCCTCTCGAGCAGCTCTCCCAGCGTCATCTCCGAGATGAGAGGCCCGTCGCCGTTGACCACGAGGAGCACGCCCTCCTCGCCTTCGAGAGCCTCCAGTGCCACGCGCACTGCGTCCCCCGTGCCGAGCTGCTCGCGCTGGAGTACGGCCTCCGCGTCTCCGGGAAGCACCCCCCTGACGAGGTCGGCCTGGTGGCCCACGACGACGATGAGCCTCTCCGGCGCCAGGGACTTCAGGGCCTCTATCACGTAGTTGACCATCGGGACGCCGCAGAGCGTGTGCAGTACCTTCGCCCGGTTTGACTTCATCCTGGTACCCTTGCCGGCCGCCAGAACCACGGCGAAGGTCTGCGGCAGAGTTTCTGCGTGGGACATGGGCTCTTAGGATCTCCTTGGGATAGCTTCGCTCACGCCTGCGGGCTGGGGCGGCAGGATTCGAACCTGCGATCCCGGGACCAAAACCCGGTGCCTTGCCACTTGGCCACGCCCCAGTATCCTCTTATGCCCGCGCCGCCGCGATTATACCGGAGGCTCCCGCGACTATCAGGTCTGCGAAGCCATCCGGTGGATCAGCCAGTTGCCGTCACGCGTCCGAAAGAGAGCGTAGCTGCCTTCCAGCCGCCCCCCGCGCAAGACGACGATTATTTCGTCTTCCGAGAACGACTTTGCCTCGTAGGTGCCCCTGTCCCAGATACTCACCTTCACGGCGCCTTCGCCATCGACAGGGGTCGGATCCTCGTAGTCGAGGTGCGAGAGCGCGTGGTCCTCGACCCGGATCGCGAGCCGTTTCTTTGCGGGATCGGTTGGCATACCCCTGGGTAACGGCCCAGGAAAGGAGCACACCGTCTCTCTCCAGTCTCAAGTCGAAGTGGTGGCTCGACGCGTAATGTTCCTGGATCACGTAGCGCGGCAACGTTTACGTCCCTTAGTTGGGCGAAGCCCCTTCTCGAGCGGGCTCGAGCCCCAGTGTGGTCGGCAGGGTTTCGGGCTGCAACATCGCCCGGGTCGAGCCCGGCGAGGTACGCCCGTACTTCTCCTGGTAG
>JBJMIY010000070.1:0-3361 GCA_045806605.1 Rubrobacteraceae bacterium | reverse complement strand
CCTGACGATCCTGACCAACGCGGGCGGCCCCGGCGTGCTGGCGACAGACGCTCTCATAGCCCGCGGCGGCGAGCTCGCCGGGATCTCCTCCGAGACCATGCAGGAGCTGAACCGCTTCCTCCCCGCGCCCTGGAGCCACGGTAATCCCATAGACGTCCTCGGCGACGCCGACCCCGTACGCTACGCAAATGCCCTGGAGACCGCGTCGAAGGACCCGGGGAGCGACGGCCTGCTCGTGATCCTCACCCCCCAGGACATGACGGAACCGACCGAGACAGCCCAGGGCCTCGTTCCCTACGCGCACAGCACCGGCAAGCCGATCCTGGCCAGCTGGATGGGCGGCGTCGAGGTCGCCGCCGGCACGTCGATCCTGAACGGCGCCGGCATACCGACCTTCGACTACCCTGACGACGCGGCCCGCTCCTTCACCAACAAGTGGCGCTACACCTACAACCTGCGCGGCATCTACGAGACACCCGAGCTGGCCGACGACGCCGACGTGGACCGCGAGTGGGCCGGAGAGCTCGTCGCAAGCGCCCACGATGCGGGGCGCACCATCCTCACGGAGTTCGAGTCCAAAGCCCTCCTCGAGGCCTACGGCATCCCGACCGTCGAGACGCGGGTGGCGACGACAGCCGACGAGGCCGTCGAGCTCGCCGAACACTTCGGATACCCCGTCGTCCTCAAGTTGAACTCGCAGACCATAACCCACAAGACGGACGTCGGCGGCGTGCGCCTGAACCTCACAGGAGCCGAAGAGGTACGCCGGGCCTTCGAGGAGATGGAGCGCTCGATCGCGGAGAACTTCTCGCCTGAGGACTTCGCGGGCGTTACCGTGCAGCCGATGGTAAGCCTGGAAGGCTACGAGCTGATTATGGGGAGCAGCCTGGACGCGCAGTTCGGGCCCGTGCTGCTCTTCGGCTCGGGCGGACAGCTCGTCGAGGTCTACAGGGACAGCGCGCTGGCCCTCCCGCCACTCACCACCACGCTCGCCCGCCGCACCATGGAACGCACCCGCATCTTCGAAGCCTTACAGGGCGTACGCGGCCGCCCGCCGGTGGACACCGCGGCGCTCGAGAAGCTCTTCGTGCGCTTCTCCCAGCTCGTCATGGAGCAGCCGTGGATAAAGGAGATGGACATCAACCCGCTGCTCGCCTCCCCGGAGCGCCTACTCGCTCTCGACGCCCGCGTGGTATTGCACCCGCCGGACACCGGCGAAGAAGATCTGCCCCGCCCGGCAATCAGACCCTACCCGAGGCAGTTCATGTGGGTGGAGGAGACGCGCGACGGCGAGCCCATAACGATACGCCCGATACGGCCCGAAGACGAGCCCCTGATGGTCAGGTTCCACGAGTCGCTCTCGGAAGAGAGCGTCTACATGCGCTACTTCCACATGCTTGGCCTGAGCCAGCGCACGGCCCACGAGCGCCTTACGCGCATCTGCTTCATAGACTACGACCGCGAGATGGCCCTCGTCGCCGAGCGCACGGACCCCGAGACAGGGGAGCGAGAGATTATGGGCGTAGCCCGCCTGAGCCGCCTCGCCACCGGCTTCGACGACGAGGCTGAGCTATCGGTCCTCGTGAGCGACCGCTACCAGCGCCGGGGCATCGGCACCCTGCTCGTGAGCAAGCTGCTCGAGGTAGCCCGCGCCGAAGGTATCCGGCACATGACAGCCGAGATCCTCTTCGAGAACTACCCCATGCAACGCATCTTCAAGAAGCTGGGCTTCCGCCTCCACCGCGACACAGAGGAGATGGTCGTGAAGGCCGACCTCGACCTGTACCAGCCGGCATAAAATAGAACCCGTCCTCTAAAGAGGGCCGGCTCCCTACCACCCGCGCTAACGGCGCGAAAGTTATCCGCAACTTCTACCACCAGACGACGCACGCCACCGGGAATCGTTCCCGAAACGGGCGCGCCCGCGCCGCCCATCACACCTCATAAACCCAACTAATCGCTAACGATTCCCATTAACCAGGAACAATAATTGTTCTTGATTTTTAAAGATATACAGCTATACTGGCGGGGTGGATCGGGCGTCATGCGTAGGGAGGATTTTGCGTTGACGGCGTTGATGGAGCGGCTTGGGCTCGGGGGTCGGGAGATGACGACTTCGGGGCACAGCAAGGACTTCGTCCTGAAGGTTGTGCAGCCGGGTCTGATCGGCCTCATGGACGGGTCGGTCTCGACGCTGGCGCCGCTATTTGCGACGGCGTTTGCGACGGGGGAGACCCGGATCACGTTCCTAGTTGGCCTGGCGGCTGCGGTAGGGGCGGCGATCAGCATGGGCTTCTCGGAGGGGCTCTCCGACGACGGGACGCTAACGGGCCGCGGCCATCCCTTCTTGAGGGGTTCCATCACGGGCGTCGCCACCTTTATCGGGGGGATACTGCACACCCTGCCGTTCCTCATTCCGCACGTGAACCTCGCGCTCTACGTGGCCTTCGGGGTGGTCGGCTTCGAGCTTCTGGCGATCTCCTTCATCCGTTACCGGTACTTCGAGATGAGATTCCTCATGTCGGCGATGCAGGTGATCTTTGGCGGCGCGCTGGTGTTCGCCTCGGGAATACTGATCGGCAGCGCGTAGCCCAGCTTCGCCGGGCAGCACTTCAGCACGCTCCAGCCTTCGGCTTCCGCTTCTCAGCACGTCGCCCTCCGGGCGACTTGTCAGCACGCTCTGGCCTGCGGCTCTCGCTTGTCAGCAATTTCAGCTTACTCTCTGCCGTTGGGCTCGTGCCCGGTTTCGTGTTACGAGACGGCTTTCGGGCAGTAGCCTTGTCTGACGCTGTGGAGCGCGAAGTACGCCATCATAGCTGACAAGCCGTCCGGCGAAGCCGGAGCGTGCTAAGAGCTAGCAGTACCGCTTGTGCCTGTATTTGCAGACCAGCCCGCGCCAGTCACCGCGGCCCAGGCTCTGCTCCGAGCGCTGGCACGGCCCGTTGGAGCGATCGCTCATGGTCAGGTTTCTGTGCTGGGACTCCGAGACGTGACCTAAACCGAAGGTGTGACCCCGTTCGTGCGTCACCGTGCTCGCCAGGTCATATTTCCCCTTGCAAGAGCGGGCCTCCGGGCGAATGGTCCAGTTGAAATTCGTCTTGTTTATCATTATGTCTGACCAGTGGACCCGATCGTAGCCGGGCTCTACGGACCAGGCCGTGCACGTCACGGCGAGCGCACTCTCGGGCAGCCTGCCGAAGGAGACCACAGTCTTCCTATCGTTGCCGGTACAGCCGCCGCGCGGGCCCACCTGGGCGCGGTCTCTTGTGGAGCCGTCATAAGCAAAGATCACCTCACGGGGAATGACATTCCTAAGGCCGCAGTTGTTTTCCGTATTCATGATGTTTGCCGTGCCATTGCG
>JBJMIY010000069.1:0-5138 GCA_045806605.1 Rubrobacteraceae bacterium | reverse complement strand
GAGAACCCGCCGCAGATTGAGCCCAACTACGAGCCGCTGGGCACAGCAGAGCTGGTGGACCACGACGGGCGCAGCGTGCGCTTGAAGGCCGGATCTACGGTCGTGGAGGTCTCCGCCCTCGCCGAGGACATCTTCCGGGTCGGGGCGTTCCCGGACGGGAGCACGCCGCGGTACGACTCCGAAGCCATAGCGAAGCAGGATTGGGAGCCGGTCGAGGTCTCGATGGAGAGCTCGGATGGAAAGTTCACGCTCTCCACTTCGGCGGCGACGGCCCACGTCTCCCTCGACCCCTTGCGGATATTCTTCTCCGACGTCGGGGGACGCGTGCTCGCGGCGGACGAGGAGGAGCTCGGGATGGGCTTCTCGCGGCGGCCGGACGCGGACGTCTTCACGGAGCCGCTCGGCCCTTCGCCGCGGCTGTACAAGAGGCGCGAGGAGGGGGAACGGTACTTCGGCTGCGGGGAGCGCACAAGCGGGCTCGAGAAGACGGGCTCGCACCAGATCTTCTGGAACGTGGACCCGCCCCTGGGACACACGGCCGCCTTCAACAACCTCTACACCTCGATCCCGTTCTCCTTCTCGATGACGAGCGGCAGGGCTCACGGCCTCCTCTTCGACAACCCGGGGCGCGTCGAGTTCGACCTGGCGCTCGAGGACGAGGGCCGCGCCTACTACGGAGCCGAGGGCGGCAACCTCGTCTACTACGTCTTCTGCGGCCCGACCCCGGCAGAGGTGCTATCCAGCTACACCGAGCTGACGGGCCGCACTCCAATGCCGCCCCTCTGGTCCCTGGGTAACCAGCAGTGCCGCTACAGCTACATGGACGAGGACGAGGTGCGCGAGGTGGCGCGCAACTTCCGGGAGCGGGACATCCCGTGCGACGTCATCTACCTCGACATCCACTACATGGACGGCTACCGAGTCTTCACCTGGGATAAAGAACGTTTCCCAGATCCCGAGAAGCTCACCTCCGACCTGGCGGAACAGGGCTTCCGCGTCGTGACCATAGTGGACCCCGGCGTGAAGGTGGACGAGAACTACCCCGTCTACACGGAAGGGCGGGCCCGTGACCTGTTCTGCAAGACGGGCGCGGGGGAGGAGTACCACAATGCCGTGTGGCCGGGGATCTGCGCGTTTCCGGACTTCGCGAGCTCCGAGACCCGCGAGTGGTGGGGCGAGAACCACAAAGCGCTCCTGGACAGGGGTGTCGCGGGGATCTGGTGCGACATGAACGAGCCGTCCCTCTTCATCCCCAGGCAGTCCACTATGCCAGGCGACGTGGTGCATACAGGCGACGACGACCCCAGGTTCCACGCCCAGATCCACAACGCCTACGGCTCCCTCATGGCCCGCTCGGTGCGCGAAGGCCTCCTGAAGCTCAGGCCCGACGAGCGTCCGTTCGTGATCACCCGCGCCGGCTACGCCGGCCTGCAGCGCCACGCGATGCAGTGGACGGGGGATAACTCCTCCTGGTGGGAGCACCTGTGGATGAGCATGCCCCAGCTCCAGAACCTCGGCCTCTCGGGCGTCGCCTGGGCCGGGGTAGACGTCGGCGGCTTCTGGGGCGACACGAACGCTGAGCTACTGGCCCGGTGGGCAGAGTTCGGCGCCTTCCAGCCCTTCTGCCGTAACCACACCGCCATAGGCACCCGCCGCCAGGAGCCCTGGGCCTTTGGCGAGCCCTGCGAGTCGGTGTACCGCAAGATGATGAAGCTCCGGCAGCGCCTCCTCCCCTATCTCTACTCCCTCTTCGAGGAGTGCCACAGGACCGGAGCCCCGATCCTCAGGCCCCTGCTCTTCGAGTATCCCGAGGACGAGACTACCTACACCGCGGACGACGAGTTCCTCCTCGGCGACGCCCTGCTCGTCGCCCCCATAACCCGCCCCGGCATCGAGCACCGGCACGTCTACCTGCCACGGGGTTACTGGTTCCACTACTGGACGGGCGAGCGCTTCGACGGACCCGCCCATATCCTCGCCCACGCCCCGCTGGGCGAGCCGCCACTGTACGTCAAGGCGAATACCGCCGTCCCGATGGGACCGGACATGGCCCACACGGGCGAGGGGACGTGGGATCCGCTGACCCTCCTCCTCTACCCGACCGAAGGCGCAGACGATTCGTCCCTGTACGAGGACGCAGGAGACGGCTTTGGCTACGAGGACGGAGGGTTCGCCAGGCGTACCGTCTCATGCGAGGAGACTGCGGGGAGTGTTACGGTACGTATCAGTGAGCGACTGGGCTCATTCGTCCCGCAGAGGCAAGTGTTGCGCCTGGAGTTGCGCGGCTTCGGCTCCGCGCCAGAGTCGGTGGAGGTGAACGGGGAGGCGACCGAGTCTAGCTACAACGACGAGACAGGGGCGGTGATCGTAGCGCTGGAGGAGACCGGGGACGCCATTGCCCTCGCGGTCGTGCGCTAGGAGGCAAGGAGTTTTATCAGTTTGGGGTCTGCGAAGTTATCCGCCACCAAAAATGCACCCGCTTCGCCGGAGGCGACGCCGAGCTTTCCGAGGGCGGCTCTGTAAGGGGCCGGGTCGGGCTTGACGAGATAGGCAGGTGGAGCGAATCGGTCTCGGCGAGCGTGCCGTCGAGGTCGAAGAGCAGGGCCTGATACATGGCTCTAGCCCCCGTAGAGGAACATGTTCAACGCGCGCGTGATTATGAGGAGCGCCCCGACGTAGAGCAGCAAGAGGAGGTGCCCGCGCTCCCGTCCCTTGCGCAAGGGGCTCGTCTTGTACTCGGCCATCCCGAGCAGCAGCGCTACCGCGCACAGCCCCCACACCCAGTAGTAGGCGAAGTAGCGGGCGAAGTCGCCAGGGTAGGGCCGTACCGTCGCCCACGCGAACGCCCCGGTGACGAAGGCCGCCAGAGAGAGCGTCGAGACGAACAGTACGCGGTTCGGCCAGCTTCGCCGGTCCCAGGCTAGCCAGTCCGCAAGTATCCCCATAAAGCCGCGCGTTCCGGTCTTCACGAGATCTATGTTAGCAGCCGGTGGCGAGATGCCGGTAAACCGGACCTCACCGCTTCTCACCTGACGGCGACCACCCGTCCACCGGTGATCTCTACCAGCTCGGCCGGCTTCATCCCGAATACCGCATGAGTGTGCCCCGCGGCGGCCCAGACCACTTCTTCGCGCATGAGGTCCTCATCCACGAGCGCCACGGGCCGCTCGGCGTGGCCCACCGGCGGCACGCCGCCGATGGGGAACCCGGTCTTCTCGCGCACGTAGGCGGCGTCGGCCATCTCGACCGGCTCGGAGACGAGGCCGGAGATCCTGGCCTCGTCCACGCGGTTCGCGCCGCCGGCGAGGACAAGCACGGAATTTCCCGTCACTCGGCACCGGAAGACTAGCGACTTGACGATCTGCTCCACCCTGACGTCGAGGGCCTCCGCCGCCTCGGCCGCGCTGCGCGCGGTCCGATCCAGCTTTACGATGCCGGGCTCGAAGCCCAGATCCTCCAGCGCCTCCCTCACCCTTCGTACGCCGGAATGCGATTCGAGTCCCATCCTCTCCCCTCTAGGTTCGATAGCGCCGCGACTGCCGGCCCGGAGAGTAGTCTAGCTCACCCCTCGGGTCCCTGGAACGAGACCGAGGGTCACGACCAGGAGTACGGCGCAGATAACGTAGGCCCAGGCGAAGCCGGCCGCCCCGACGACGAACCCGAAGACGAAAGCGCCTGCGCCGGTACCGGCGTCGAAGGCGACGTTCCACAGCGTGCTCCCGAGCCCGTACTCAGACTTCGGGACGCGCTCCATGGTCAATAGCAGCGTGGTGACCTGGAGCATCCCGAAGCCCGCCCCGAACAGGAGCGAGCCACCGAGCAGCGCGAAGCCTTCAAGGGAGAGCGCCACCATCCCGAGCGCGGCGCACAGGAGGCCGGGGACGAGGAGAGCACGGGGGTCGCGGCGGTCTCCGAAGCGCCCCGCCCACCAGCGGAAGAAGGTGGCGGAGAGGCCGAGGAGCAGCAGAGCCGTAGCGGCGGAGAAGAGCCCGGGTCCGGGCGCCGAGAGGGGGAGGAAGGTGACAACGACGCCCGATGCGGCCGTGCAGGACGTGAAGAGCACGAAGACGCGCAGGAGCGCGGGTCTTCCGAAAAGGGAAAGGAAGCCCGCGCCCTCTTCGTACCTGTCCGAAGGTATGCCGAGCGCGGCGGCGAAGGCGAGGAGGGGCGAGAGGGCCCCGATCAGGAAGACAAGGGCGAAGCCGGAGCGCTCCACGATCCAGAGCCCGAGGGCGCCGCAGAACACGGTAGGCAGCGTTAGGGCTACACCGTACAGGCCGAGCGCTTCGCCGCGGCGCCCGGGTGGGGCCAGCTCGGCCACGAGCGCGGCGAGCGCCACGATCGCCGCCCCGAACCCCGCTCCCCGCACCAGGGTGACGGCGAGGATGGCAGGGACCTCTTCGAACGAGAGATAGAGGAAAGCAGGCAGCCCAAGCAACAAGAGCCCAGCCATGAGGACGGCCCGGTAACCGAAGCGTGCCAGGACGCGCGGCATCCCGACCTGGGCCAACACGGTCGAGAGCATGAACACGGCTGTCGCCAGCCCCGCGCCGGAGCTTCCGCCTCCGGCCGCCTCGGCGTAGAGGGGTACGACCGAGAGTAGGAGGTAGAAACCGACCATGGTGAAGACAGAGGCGAAGAGCACCAGGACCATCGGCCGGGACGCCAGGACGCGCGGCTCCAGCTCATTATTATTACCGGGAGACACTCGCTGGATTCTACCGTCTGGAGAGTAGAATAGCGTCTATGCGCCGACTGCTAGCCCTCTCATGCGCCATAGTCCTGGTGGACACAGTCTTCTACGCGGCGCTAACCCCGCTGGTCCCCTACTTCAACGAAGAGTTCGGCCTCTCCAAAGCAGCGGTCGGCGTCCTGAGCGGGGCGTACGGGGCCGGGGTGCTCGTGGGCTCAGCGCCGGGCGCCTACCTCGCCTCGAGAAGCGGGGTGAAGATCGCGGCCGTGGTCGGTCTGATCCTGATGTCCCTTACCAGCCTCGCGTTCGGGCTCGCAGACGCAGCTCCCCTGCTAGTGCTCGTGCGGTTCGTCGGGGGGTTCGGCAGCTCACTCTCGTGGGTTGCGGCCTTCACCTGGCTCACGGCGCGCGCGTCCGAAGAGAGGCGCGGAGTGATGATCGGGCT
>JBJMIY010000068.1:0-5649 GCA_045806605.1 Rubrobacteraceae bacterium | reverse complement strand
TGCCTATGTGGGCTCTCGCCCGGCGGACTACCTCCGCACCCCTGAGCAGGCCGCTTCCGACGGTCGCTCCATCGTCCGACCCTCTCCTTGCGGCGTCCTCTCGCGGGGGCGCAGTCTGGGTGCCCCTGACGACCATGATTGCGTCAGCGACTACCCGGCCTTCGGTCTTCGCGCCCCCGGAGACCCGCACGGCGGACCGATAGCCAGCGTCCATCTCGTAGTCGCCGAGCCTCACCCACATGGCGCCGTCCCGCCGCTGGTCGACCTCGGTCCACCTGATCCCGGAGGAGGTGCGGATACCGAAACGAGTGCCTGAGTTGTTACCCCTGGCGGCGGGCCAGCGAGCATAGACGGTGTAGTAGTCCCTGGCGGGTATTCTCACCCTAAACCGTGCGGAACCCGGATCTCTCTGCGGCCAGGCATAGCTAAAGTCCTTGCCGTGGGATGGGGCGATTCCAGATCTCTCGTCCCAGCCCCGCGCCGAGAAACGCCGTGCTGAGGCGTTGTCCACGACCTGTGAGTACGCCTCTGACGGCTCCATGGCCGAAAGTGCCTCCGCGGGCGCCCGCACCTCGGGCGTCGAACCCTCGGAGACCGCGTCCTCCGTCTGCGGAACCTCCGGAGCATCGCCCTGCTGCGCGAGCCAGTGGTCGTAGAAGGAATAGTAATCCGTCTCGGGAGGCTCCGGCTCCACGCGCGTGGGCGTAGCGTATTGCGCCTGCCCGGCGTGGGCGTAGACCTCGGAGACCGATCCTCCGGAGTCCGTCCTATCCGCTTTCGAGGTCTCCGACAGGGCGAAGTGCGAGGCAACCAGCGCTACAGCCGTAGACAGAAACACCGCCGACAAAGCCAGCGTAAGCCGACGCACAGAGCCCTCCCTTAAGATTCTCAGTGGCGTGCGGCAGCATTATATACGAACCGCACACGCGACGATACCTCGATTCATCGCGGATTCATCGCCTCTTGCTTCTATAGAGCGCGGAGCGAAGATTAGATCTCCCATGAGAGAGGAGAGACGATGGCCGAAAGGAGCCCCTGGCACTCGACCTGGAGCGAGACCATGACAACACCGAGTGCTACACCGGCAACAACATAGAGAACGAGTACCGCACACCGGCGGCAAATGGCGCTGCCGGGAGTGCGTCCGACTCGGCAGCCAGGGGCGGTAGCCCCGCGTGGAGGAGGTGGACCCGGTGCCCGAGATAATCGACTCGCCCCCCGATGAGGTATCGGCCGACCTTGCCACGCTGCGCTCGGCGCTCGACGACGATAAGAACGGAGGCGTGCCGGCCAGGGCACTCGACCGCAACCTGCTGATCGCCACCTGGAATATTCGCGCTTTCGGAGACCTCACCGAGAAGTGGGAGTCCGCCGACGGAGATTCGCCCAAGCGCGACCTGCACTCGCTGCTGTGCATAGCCGAGATCGTCTCCAGGTTCGACGTCATAGCGATCCAGGAGGCCAGGGACAACCTCAAGGCGCTCAGGCACCTCATCCACGTGCTCGGACCCAACTGGGGCCTGAGCCTTACCGACGTCACGGAGGGCGCTCCCGGCAACGGCGAGCGCATGGCGTTCCTGTTCGACACGAGAAGGGTCCAGCTCTCGGGACTCGCCTGCGAGATCGTCGTGCCCCAGGAGCAACTCGAGCGCATCGAGCCCGGCGCCCTCCAGATGCAGTTCGCCCGCACACCCTATGCGGTGAGCTTCCGCTCGGGAGAGAAGACCTTCATCCTCATCACGCTGCACATCCTCTACGGGGAGAGTGAAGAGGAGCGCCTCCCCGAGCTAAAGGCCATAGCCGAATGGCTCGCAGGGTGGGCCAGGGACATAAACAGCTGGGACCACAACCTCATAGCCCTGGGCGACTTCAACATCGACCGCAGGGGCGACGCGCTCCACGACGCCTTCGTTTCTACGGGCCTGGAGATCCCACAGGACCTCCAGGAGGCGCCGCGCACGATCTTCAGCGACCCGCAGAAGCCCGAGCTCAACAAATTCTACGACCAGATCGCGTGGTTCACGGGCAGGAACGACCTCCCCGCCCTCTCGATGAAATACTCGAGAGGAGGCTACTTCGACTTCACCAGGGCGGCTTTGACAACACGGGAATTGACGAAAGTGCAGCTCTCGTGGCGCATCTCCGACCACTACCCGCTCTGGGCCGAGTTCTCCGCTTGTCAGCACGGCGCCTGGCTTCACCAGACGCCTTCTCAGCTTCTCTCTGCACCAAAAGAAGCTGACAAGCGAAGGCCGCTAGGCCGGAGCGTGCTAGGGACAGGCTCCCCATAGACCCGCGCCCCGCTCCTCGGCGTCCTCTCTCAACCGCTCGAACTCGCGGCGGTCGGCGTGGGAGAAGGTAGTCGTGCGAGCGAGGCCAAGCTCGAGGAGGTCCTCGTTGAAGAGGTGTTCGTACTCTCCGTCGCCGTTGGTGTCGAGGTAGACGTATGCAAGAGTACGTCCATAGGCGTCTTCGGAGTCGCCGATGCGAGGAATCCGGAGCCTCACGATGCGCTTCGTCAGGATTTGCCTCGTATACTCCGATGCCCGCTGCCCGAAGCAGCCGATGGGCTGGCCGGGGGCTACGGTCTCGGGGGCATCCACGCCGATCAGCCTGACCGGAGTGCTCCTTCCCCCTATCTCTACCGTGATGGTGTCGCCGTCCGTTACCTTCGCCACCCTGCCATAGAGCTGGTCGTCTCCGCCGAGGCGGTAGATCAGACCGTCGAAGCCGACACGCGAGACCGGGTAGAAGAGCAGAGCGAAGACGAGAGCGAGGGCGACGAAGATACGCTCCGAGGTCCCGCCGGAGACGACCCGGTACTCGTCGCGCCCGGGGAATACAGCTATCAGGCGAGAGGGCCAGAAGAGCTGGACGCCGCCCAACGTCATCATGTCGGCGAAGAGGTGAGAGCCGTAGCCGACGAAGACGGCGAGCATGGGGGATGAGCTACCTAGGGTCCACCACAGGGGGAAGCCAAGCAAGATGGTGGCGAGCGCCAGGGCTAGCAGCGAGTGCAGGAAGCTACCGTGCCCGAAGAGGCGGTTGAGGTCGTCGGAGATCGAGCCCAGCTGGTAGCCGAGCCAGCTCCGGGGGTGATCGGCGTCTGGCAGGACCGAGGTCGCAGCGGCGGCGAGGACCGCCGGGGTCTCGTAGCGGACGTCGAGGACGGCCGAGGTTGCGAACCAGCAGCACCCGGCGAAGACGAGGTGTGTTGCCGCCTTCACTCGTCCCTTGGCCTCTGCATCTTGAAGAAGAAAGGGCGTAGACCGTACATGAGGGCGAAGAAGATGCCGGCGAGGATGTAGAGGTCCTGGTCGTCGAGTCCGAGCGAGATGTAACGGACGGCCATGGCTAGGGCGGCGAAGACGAAGATGGCGGGGGTCATGTCGATGTAGCGCCTCTCGTCCTGCAGGCGCAACTCCTCGACCTCGGCGCCGAGGCGCTCGAGGGCCGTTCGTCCCGTACCGGCGAGGCGGCCCTCGACCACGACGCGGCGTCCCTTGAGCAGGGGTCCGAGGATGTGCTCTATCTCGCCCATCGAGGAGCGGTAGAGGGCGCGCCGCAGGCCCGCCTCGTCCACCTCTCTGCCGCGAACCTCTCCGACCTGCCTGGAGTCGAACTCGCCGGCGCGCCAGGCCGCGAGGGCCAGGTGCACCAGCGCCGCCTTCCTGGAGCCGGCAGGGATCCTGAATCCTCCGGTCTCTTCGCCCTCGGGGCCATCACGGATCCGGTGCCCGGAAACCGAGAGGTCCCGTCCCAAACCGGGCCGCCCGCCGCCGGGGGGTGGGCGACGCTCGCCACTTCCCGTGCCCGATGACGTGTCGAAATCCACCAGTCCCTTCCTCCCGCTGCGTGAGGGAAACACTCTTCATAAATGGTCTCTCACTCGCGGATACGCTCTCTCTTACCGCCGGCAATGGCCTTCCCTGCGGACCGCTTCGAGGTCGGGGTCGCGCCGGTCGAGAAGCACCCGCACGAGGCCGTCTTCGTTCGCCAGGACGCGCAGCCTCACGCTTCGCTCCACGGCTCCGGGAAGTTCGGGGAGGCCTTCCAGAGCGATGCCGTAGTCGAGCGGACCACCGCCAGGAGCGTCTACGACCCGTACTCTAAGTCCCAGAGCCCTGAGCTCCAGGTATAGAGGCCGGGCAACGTCTGCGTGATCTCTCAGCTTCTCGCCTCTCCGAAGCACCAGCGTGTCTCAGCCGCCTCTCCCCGGACGTCCTTCATGCCTGCTCTCTATGCTGGACGCCGCGAAGCGTCCTTCCTTGCTCTGGCGCACGAGGTGAGAGAGTATCTCCTCCAGGTCCAGCGCCCCGCTACGGAGGATCCGTACGTTCCGCGCGGAGAGTGCTTCGGCTGTCACACTAGCCGAGTCAGATATGAGGCGTACCGGGCTCCCACCCTCGACTTCGACGACTCCCGGAACGTCTTCCTCCGGCTCCCTCTCCACCCAGAAGGTCTTCCATTGTTCGAGGAGCGCATCCTTCTCGTGGAGGCCGAGGAAGTCTCCGTCCGCGAGAAAGACCACGTAGTCGGCGATGCGCCTCACTTCTTCCATGACGTGGGTCGCCAGTACGACCGTCTTCTCGCCAGCGTTCATGAACCGCGAGATGTCCTCGAGCATCTCCCTGCGGGCAAAGGGGTCGACGCCGGCGGACGGCTCGTCGAGGAGGAGGAGCTCCGAGTCGGTGGCCAGCGCCAGAGCGAAGACGAGTCGGCGCTGCACCCCCTTCGAGAGCTCGCCGAACCTCCTGTCCGGCTCTATATCGAGACGCTTCACGCGGTCTTCGTAGAGCCTCCGGTTCCAAGCGGGGTAGAAGCGGGAGACGAACTCGCCCAGAGACTTCGCGCTCATCTCGTCGTGGCCTAAAGAGAGTTCCGGGACGTAGCCTATCCTCCGCTTTATCTCGACTTCGTCGTCCGGGAAGGTGCCTCCGAAGAGCTCGAGCTCGCCGGAGTCGGGCTGGATGAGGTTCATGAGCACCCTGATCAGGGTGCTCTTGCCGCCACCGTTGGGACCTACGACAGCTACGACGTACCCTGGCTCTATCGCTAGATCTACCGGCCCGAGCTCGAAGTTCCCGTAAGACTTCCTCACGTCTTTGAGCGAGATCACCGGCGTTCCGGTCATGTCGTGCCTCCTCGAACGTTGTCACCATCCCTCTGTAATGTCTCTTCGAGGATGCCGCGCAGCTCTTCGTGGGTGAGCCCGGCGCGCCGTCCGGCCCGGACGGCTTCCCTGATGGCGCCATCCACTGCCTCGCGCCGGTGAGCGGCCATCTTCTCTTCGGGCATCTCGGCGACGAGAGTTCCCATGCCCTGTCTGGTCCAGATGAAGCCCTCGCCCTCGAGGTCCTCGTATGCCCGCCTCGTCGTGATGACGCTGCACGAGAGGTCCCTGGCCAGAGCCCGCATGGACGGAAGCCTCGTTCCGGGCTCGAGCTGGCCGCCCAGGATGAAGTCCCTTAGCTGCGACTCGATCTGCCGGTACATCGGCTCCGGGTCGTCTAACGAGAGGTGCAAAGGGATGTGCGGCTCCGAGCTGGGCTTTGCCTTCTTCACGCTCATGCGGAGAAGTCCCGCTTCTCGATGCGGTGAGCGGTCGCCCGCGCCAGGAGCGCGAAGGCCACAGCCCCTATCAGGACC
>JBJMIY010000067.1:0-7394 GCA_045806605.1 Rubrobacteraceae bacterium | reverse complement strand
TCGACCAGGCCCGAGACCATGCTCGGCGACGTCGCCCTCGTCGTCAACCCGGATGATGAACGGTACACCGGCCTCATCGGACGGAGGGTCATGGTCCCCTTCGTCGAGCGGGAGATAGAAGTCTTCGCCGACGAGTACGTCGACCCCTCTTTCGGTACCGGCGTGCTCAAAGTCACCCCGGCGCACGACCCCAACGACTTCGAGATCGCGGGTCGGCTCGGCCTCGACCCTGTCAACGTCCTCAACCCGGACGGCACAATCAACGAGGTGGGAGGCCCCTTCGCGGGGATGAGCCGGGAGGATGCCCGCGCCGCCGTCGTGGCGCGGTTGGACGAGATCGGTCTGCTCGGGGAGGTCCGCGACTACCGCTACAGGGTCGGGCACTGCGATCGGTGCGGGACGGTCATCGAGCCCTGGCTCACCGAGCAGTGGTGGGTCTCCATGCGCGAGCTCGCCGAGCCCGCCATAGAAGTGCTCAGGAAGCGTGAGATCGTCGTCTACCCGGACTCCTGGCGCCGCGAGACCATACGCTGGCTCGAGAACATCCACGACTGGAACGTCTCCAGGCAGCTCTGGTGGGGCCACCGAGTCCCCGTCTGGTACGGGCCGAACGGCGAGGTCGTCGCCTCCAAGGAATCGCCAGGCGAGGGTTACGAGCAGGACCCTGACGTGCTCGACACCTGGTTCTCCTCCGCTCTTTGGCCCTTCGCCACTCTGGGATGGCCTGAAGAGACCGAAGACCTCGGGTACTTCTACCCTACGAGCCTCCTCTCGACGGCGCGTGAGATCATGTACCTCTGGGTTGCACGCATGATTATGATGGGCCTGCGTTTTATGGATGACGACGTCCCCTTCGAGAAGGTGAACGTCCACTCCATCGTACTCGCCGAGGACGGCACGAAGATGAGCAAGTCCAAGGGCAACACCATAGACCCGCTCGACCTCATCGACGAGTACGGCGCTGACGCCGTTCGCTTCGGGTTGCTCTACCAGTCTTCCACACAGGACTTCGCCTACTCCTACGAGCGCGCCGAGCTGGGCCGCAGCTTCGTTACCAAGCTCTGGAACGCGACGCGCTTCGTACTAGGCTACACGCGCGTCGAGGAGCCGCGCGAGGCCTCGCCGTCGGACCGCTGGATCCTATCTGAGCTCAACCGTACCGTCCGCGAGTACGACCACCTGCTCGAAGATTGTGAGTTCTCCGAGGCGATGCGCGTGATCTACTCTTTTGCGTGGAACCAGTTCGCAGACTGGTACATCGAGATAGCGAAGGCCGCCCCCTCGCCGGCGACGCCGCACGTCCTGCGCGAGGTCTTCTCTGGCGTCCTGAAACTCCTGCACCCTGTCATGCCCTTCGCGACAGAAGAGATGTCACACCTCCTCGGGTCGGAGGAGCTGCTCGCTCGCCAGACGTTTCCTGAATACGACTCCTCGCTCGAAGACGAGGCGGCCGAGCGGCTGCTCGACCTCACCAAGCGCGCCGTCTCGGCAGTGCGGTCGTTCCGGGCCGAGGCGAAGGTCGATGGCGAGCTGAAGGGGCGGGTGTCGGGGGAGGTGGACCTCGAGGTCTTCTCGGCTCTCGCGCGGGTCAGGCCGGTCGAAACTCTCGATGGAGCAGCGAAGGCGACCCTTCTCGCGGGAGACGTGGTGGTCGAGATCTCGCTCACCGAGGAGCTCAGGCGCGGGGAGATCGAACGCCTGAGGAAGGAGATCTCGCGCGTCGAGGGCGAGGTCGCCCGCGCCCGCAGCAAGCTCTCGAACGAGAACTTTGTCCAGAGGGCCCCGGCCGAGGTCGTCTCCGGCGAGCGCGAGAAGCTCGCCGCGAACACCCGCGTGCTCGAAACCCTGAGCCGGCGGCTCGAAGAATATCTCTAGCGAAAGCCCCTCTACAGCCCGGCACTCCTTCCACGACGTATGCGACGAGCTGGACCGTCGCCGCCGCGTCACCCTCGGCCTCGAGCGGGTCGAAGCCCTGCTGAGGCTTCTCGAAAATCCCCAGCACTCCCTGAGGATCGCCCAGGTCGTGGGTACCAACGGCAAAGGCACGACAGCCTTCGCTCTGGCCGCTGCGCTGGAAGCGGCCGGCTGGCCGGCTGGCGCCTACCTCTCGCCACACGTCCTCTCGTACACCGAACGGGTGATGTTGCATGGGGCGTTCGTCACCGAGAAGCAGTTTGCCACCGCGATAGGTGATGCAATTGACGTAGCCGACGCGAACGGCGTGCCGGCCTCGCAGTTCGAGTTGCTGACCGCGGGTGCGCTGAGGCTTTTCGCTGACGAAGGGCTCTCCTGGGCGGTGTTGGAGGCGGGTCTGGGAGCGCGCTTCGACGCTACCTCGGCGGCTGTGCCCGAGGCCGTGGTGCTGACCAACGTGGGTCTCGATCACACGGAGTATCTGGGGGAGACGGTGGAGGAGATCTCTCGCGAGAAGCTCGCGAGCCTCTCGGCGGGTTCTGTCCTGATTCTGGGTTCCGGCGACCCGCGCGTGGTCGCGACCGCCAGGGAGCGGTGCGCCGAGGTCGGCGCCCGCCTCGTCGAAGCCGCCACGGAGACGGGAGAGACTCCCGCGGAACTACCTCCCTACGCCGCGCGCGACGCCCGGCTGGGGCTGCGGGCTGCGGAGGTGCTGCTGGGACGGGAGCTAACCGCAGAGCGGCTGGCGGTACAAGGTATCGCCGGGACCCTGCCGGGGCGCTTCGAGGTACACCAGGTAGGCGGCGTGCCGGTCGTCGTGGACGGGGGGCACAACCCGTCCGGTGTGGAAGCGGCGCTCGAGGCTCTCAGGAGCGTGTACGGCGAGCGGCCACTGGGCGTGGTCTTCGGGGTCTTGCGAGACAAAGACGCCGGAAGTATGCTAACCGGGTTGCGAAAAGAGGCCCGTGTCCTGGTGCTCACGCGCGCCGAGGGCGAGCGGGCCGCGGATCCCGCGCAGCTCGTGCGCGAGCACGGTCCGCGGGACAGAGAAGGGAGGCGGGCTCGGGTGGAGCCCGACGTCGTGAAAGCCGTCGAGCTGGCGGTCGATGAAGTGAGAGAAGGCGGCGTGGTGCTGGTGACGGGCTCGCTGTCCACTGCCGCGCCCGTCCTGCGGTGGCTGCGTGAAGCGTAGCGGTGCCTGGAAGCTCGCGGGCCTGCTCATCGTCGTCGCCGCGGCGTCCTTCGCCCTCGGCTACTTCATGATGATGAGGTTCATCCTGTGAGCCTCATAATGCTATTCGCGCAGCAGGACCCGGACCCGTTCCGGATCATAACCGAGTTCCTGGCGAGTCCTGTTCTGCGCATCACGGCCCAGCTCATACTCCTCCTTTTCGTCGTGGTGTGGGTAGCGCTCGTCTACTGGACCTACACCGACGCGGGCAGGCGCGGGGCGACCAGTGTGCTCTGGGGAATCGTCGCCGTGATCCTGCCCTACCTCGGTACGCTCATCTATCTCATAGTCCGCCCGCCGGAGTTTCTGGAGGAGTCGCGCGAGCGCGAGCTGGAGCTTGCGGTCCTCGAGAGGGAGCTCAGGAACAACATACTCCTCTGTCCCAACTGCCGGAACCTGGTCGAGAAGGACTTCGTGATCTGCCCCGTGTGCAACTGGGAGCTCAAGAGACCCTGCGTCAACTGCGAGAGGCCGATCAACATGGAGTGGGAGACGTGCCCTTACTGCGGCACCCACCAGCGTAGCGGCAAGAAGATCGGCTGGTAGAAGGAGGACCCTTGGAAGAGACCCTGGTGCTGGTAAAAGGTGACGGCGTGCGCCGCAAGCTTATCGGCGAGATCATCCGCCGCATAGAGAACAAGGGCCTGGATATCGGAGCGCTCCAGCTTATGGAGGTCGACCGCGGGCTCGCAGAAGAACATTACGCCGAACACCGCGAGAAGCCTTTCTTCGATGAGCTCGTCGAGTTCATCACCTCGACCCCCGTCGTCGCAATGCGGGTGCGAGGCGAGGGCGCCATCAGAGCGATGCGCAACCTTATGGGCGCGACCAACCCTGCCGACGCAGCCCCGGGCACCATCCGTGGGGACCTCGCTCTCAGTATGCCGGACAACCTGGTCCACGGCTCCGACTCCCCCGAGAGCGCCGCCCGCGAGCTCGAGCTCTTCTTCGGCGCCTAGAGCTAGAAGGCGTGCGCCTCGTCCTCGCCTCCGAATCGGCCCGACGGGTGGACCTGCTGCGCACCGCCGGTTACGATTTCGAGACCAGAAAGAGCGGCTTCCCTGAGCTGACGCTCGAAGACCCCGAAGAGACCGTCCTTGCCAACGCCAGCGGCAAGGCGCTCACCGTCGCAGAGGACTCCGACGGCGTCGTTCTTGCGGCGGACACGGTCGTATACCTCCGCGACGAGAGAAGCATCCTGGGCCAGGCCAGAAGTGGAGAGGAGGTACGCCGGATGCTCCTGCTCCTGCGCAGCCGCGCCCATGAGGTCCACTCCGGGGTCGCTGTCGCCCGCGGGAAGGAACTGGCAATACGCCACGCCGTCACCACGGTGCGCATGCGGGCGTTCGGCGAGGAGGAGCTGGAGGCGTACGTGGGGCTGGGGGAAGGCGTGGGCAAGGCCGGTGGCTACGCGATCCAGGGTCGGGCTGCGGCGTTCGTCGAGTGGATCGGGGGTGACTACACCAACGTGGTGGGGCTGCCCCTCGCGCTCACGACCCGAATGCTCGGAGATGCCGGTATCACCCCCTACTAGCTTGCTCCGCAATATCGAGGAGACTTCGAGATCCGGGGCCCGATAATGGCCGGGATACACAAGTCCCCGGCAAGCGCAGGCGACTATTACTCAGTTGAGCTCGAAGGTGGCTTCATGTTCGCTGCCATCTTCGAACAACTACTCCTGCGACCGGGCAATCGAACTCTGAGACCGGGTCGCGATCGCTTCTACGGATCCAGGCGGATGATGCCGCGACGGAGGGCGGGGGCGACCGCTGCGGTGCGGTCGGTGACGTAGAGCTTGCCGAAGATGTGCAGCATGTGAGCCTTGACGGTGGACTCGCTGATCATGAGCTCTCTCGCGATTGCTTTGTTGTCAAGGCCCCTGGGCACAAGCTGCAGGATCTCGATCTCCTGCCTGCTCAACCTTGCTTAGCAAGTCGTGCGCAGTCGACCGACCCGCCTTTTACGCCCTACTCCTCCGTGACTTCAATGGTGGTTCAGTTGGCAGCAACCTGGCACGCGTTCTCCTTGCAACGCTTTAACTTCTGGAGTTGGGCCTTTAGTTCACGAACGCGCGCCGGATCGGGAGGAGGAACCGACTTGGACTCGAAAGCATTATCCAGCTGGTAGGGATCTCGGTTGAGATTGTAATACTCCTTGAATCCGCCTTTCCACTCCACGTAGGCCTCCCCGCGTTCCGTGATAAGGCCGGAGAAACCCCTCCGTCCATAGTCCTCCACCAGGGCGGCGTCGCGCCAAGGGATGTCCTTAGCGCGCAGCAAGGGTGCGAAGGAGATACCATCTGCTTTTGCAGGAGGCTTCACCCTGGCGAGGTCGGCGAACGTCGAGGCCACGTCGATATTCTGCACCAGCTCCTCCCTTTTGGCATCCTTGGGTACGCCCGGACCTCTCACCACTAGCGGGAAGTTTACGTCCTCCACGTAGGGCGTATCCTTCCCTGCTTCCATCCGGTGCTGTCCCATGTGGTAGCCGTTGTCGGTGGTGAATATGAAGTAGGTGTTCGCAAGCTCGCCTGATTTCTGCAGGCTAGAGACCATCTGCCCGACGAAGTTGTCTACCACCTGAAGGCTCCCCAGGCGAGCCCGGTGCTCGCGGGCCATCGCCTTTATCTCGCGGCCGCCCAGCCTCCTCGCATTCTTGATGAAGCTCGGCTTGTCCGAGACGTTGCGCTCGTTGAACGAGGGCGGCCTGGGGAGCGCCGCGTTCTTCACGCGTTTCATCGCCCTGGCAGGCACGGGCGGTGGCCTGTTCCCTTCTTGGTGCGCGGCGTTCGGGGCGTAGACGGCGAGGAAAGGGCCGGAGCCGTTGACGAAGCCGGCAGCCCTCACGCCGAAGAAGGCGTCCATGTTGCCGTGCTTCTGGCACTTCATCCCGTGGCCGTCGGCGTTGAAGCAGCGGCTCCACGAGTTGCGGCCCACGTTGGCGTAAAACTCGTCCCAGCCGGCAGGCGTGCCTCGCTTCTGCGCGTATCCGTTCATGTACTTCCCGAAATAACCGGTGCGGTAGCCCGCCTTGTCGAGCCGGGTGGCGTAGGTGTCGCTCTGGGCGCCGCTCCTGGCGAAGAACTTGGCGTTGGCCTTGCCCCCGAAGCCTGTCCGGTGGTTGTGCGAGTAGCGGCCAGTGAGGAAGCTCGCCCGGCTCGGGCAGCAGCGAGGCTGCGATATTACGAACCTCTTGAAGGTGGTGCCTTGCTCTACGAGGAGTTTTTGCACGTTGGGCATGTGCGCCAGGTCTCCGGTCCTCTGGTCGTCGGTGAGGATCAAAATAATGTTGGGTCGCGTCCCCGACTGGGCCAGGCTAGCCTCCGGCTGAGCTGGTGGCAGTCCAAGACCGAAAAGCAAGAGCAACACGATCACTGCAATGCCTTCGTAGATCTTGCGCACTTTGAACACGTTCTTCAGCATTTCCGACGCCGGGAGTATAGAGGACATTGAGGGATAATTCATCTGTCGCATTGTCACTGCACTTTCGGTCAAAAGGCCACTCTCTTGTTGATCAAGTGGTTATCCTGGACTGGTGAGTCGGCTGTGTTCGTGGGGCGGGTGTGCAGCACCGCGGTGAGGCTGCCGCTCACGCTGACGATCCTGATGCCAGTCGGTTTCGGAGTAAACTGGTGAAAGGTAGGTCCGATAATAGAATGATCTTATGGGCCAGCGCCGGTACACCATCAAGCAGCTTCCCCCAGAGCTCAGGCCGCGCGAGCGACTGCTCGCTGAGGGTCCTGAAGCTCTCAGTAGCGCGGAGCTCCTGGGCATACTCTTCGGTATTGGGAGCCGCGAGAAGACCGCTGTCGAGCTCGCTAGCGAGGTGATCTCGAAGAACGGGGATCTTTTCGGGCTCTACAACGCCAGGATGCGACTCCCAAAACACAAAACGACTTGAACTCAGGTTCCGCGCCCTGCTCACCGAGGGCGGTGCCGAGCGCTTGGAATTGGCGAGAGCGTAGAGAGCCTTGAGGCCGTGGTAGCAGAATGGCACGGATACGCTGGCATCCATGCGAAACTGCAAAAATGCGTGAGATCACTTGCCGTGCCCTGCTGACCGAGAGTGGCCTCGACCCGATATTGCTGGCGAGAGCTTAGGAAAAAGGGCCGAGCCCTGCAGTCGACCGTGGAACAGCTCACTTGTAATGAGCAGGTCAGCGGTTCGAGTCCACTCGTCGGCTCTTGTTTTTGGTTTACCTAAGCCGAATAGCACCAGGGAGCTAAGCCGCACCAGGGATTAGGAGGCC
>JBJMIY010000066.1:0-2545 GCA_045806605.1 Rubrobacteraceae bacterium | reverse complement strand
AGTCAAGGGAGAATAAGTAGACACAACGGAGAAAGGAACCGTAATGCATAACCGGGCGGCCATCATGCATGCTCCGCACGAGATCCGGCTCGAGGACAGGCCGGTCCCCGAGCCGGGCCCAAAGGAGGTACTGGTAGAGATGTCTCGCTAGATCGGCGCGACCATCTCCTCGTTCAGGGGCAGTTGGGCCACCTCACGATGAGCGCGCGGCCTAGCGGGCCGCTCACCACTCCTGTCCCGCCACCTGCCTGGTGGTGACGTTGAGGCGGTTCCAGACGTTGATGCTAGCGATGTTGAGGACCAGGGCCGCAAGCGCCTGCTCGTCGTAATGGCGGGCGGCCTCGTCCCAGATCTCGTCCGGTACCGGGTCCGCCCGATCGCTGAGCCGGGTCGCGGCCTCGGTGAGCGACAGCGCGGCGCGCTCGGCGTCGGTGAAGTAGGGTGCCTCTCGCCAGGCCGCCACTGCGAAGAGCCGCTCGTCTGTTTCGCCGAGCTTCTTGGCGATGCGAGGATGTTGGACGGCGCAGACGCCGCAGCCGTTGATCTGGCTCGCGCGCAGGTTCACGAGCTCGATGGTCCTCGGCGGCAAACCGCTCTCTTGAACGGCCTTCCCTAAGGCTTGCAGGGCCTGCATGGCGTCAGGCACGACGAACGCCGGGTTGGTCATCCGTGCTTGGATGGTTGTTGTCTGCATGTTTGCCCTCCTTCAGGGGTGTCTCTGCTGAATCATTTTCGTTCCGCGTGAAGTCGATCTCCTTGTCACCTACTCGTCACATCGGCTGGGTTTGGTTCGTCACTACAATGACGGATGGCGACGAAGGAATGTGACAGATGGACGAGAACGAATTTCTGGCAAAGCGCTTCGAGGCCAACCGAACCCACCTGCGGGCGGTGGCCTACCGGATGCTCGGCTCCCTTTCCGAGGCGGACGACGCCCTCCAGGAAACCTGGCTTCGCCTCAGCCGCTCCGACACCAGCAGCGTAGAGAACCTTGGGGGATGGCTGACGACGGTTGTCGGGCGGGTGTGCCTGGACATGCTGCGCTCGCGCCGCTCGAGGCGCGAGGAGTCCTTGGGGGAGTCACCGGGCGCGGACATGCCCGACCGGAACGCGGGCCGCGCGGATGGAGGCGATCCCGAACAGGAGGCGGTGATGGCAGATTCGGTAGGGCTCGCGCTGCTCGTGGTGCTCGAGACACTCACCCCCGCCGAGCGGCTCGCGTTCGTTTTGCACGATACGTTCGCTGTGCCCTTCGAGGAGATCGCCCCCATCGTGGGCCGCTCCCCAGGTGCCACAAGGCAACTCGCGAGCCGGGCGCGCCGCCGGGTGCGAGGTGCGACCACGGCCCCCGACGCCGAACTCGCCCGCCAGCGAGAGGTCGTAGATGCCTTCCTCGTCGCCGCTAGAGAGGGCGACTTCGGGGCGCTTGTGGCGGTGCTCGATCCGGAGGTTGTGCTACGGGCCGACCGCGCAGGCGTAATTGCGGGCGCATCGACGGAGGTCCGTGGCGCGCAGGAAGTGGCCAGGAGGGCACTCAAGGGGGGTGCCCGCGCCGCGCGACCGGCGCTCGTGGACGGCGCCGTGGGGGTCGTCGTGGCGCCACGCGGACGGCTTCTCATGGTGCTCGGCTTTAGGGCCAGAGGCAGAAAGATCTTTGAGATCGACGCGATCGCCGATCCCGCGCGTCTCCGTCAGCTTGACCTGACGATCCTCGACGACTGACGTTCAGCATCTCTATCAGGGTGTGCGACGCAGGCCTCTATCCCCAGACCTATACTCTTCGCTGTTCCTCGGAGAAGGCAAAGGCGCCCGATCGTGCTGATTCTCGCCGTCTGAGAATTACACATCAGCGGCCTAAGAGCGTGACGTTCGCACCCCAGTTGTGTGGCACCCTCGCGTGCGCCCGCTCTCCACGGCGCGACCAGGCATACTGGGGCGTCAGAGAAGTGTTGGTGCCCATCTCGTCGACGAAGACCAAGCGCTTGGGCTTGGTAGCCGCGGCAACCATCACGCGCCAGGCCGCCCTCAAGAACTCGCGTCCCTCTCATTCGCACCCACCGATCTTTTTTCGAATCCATCCCAGGCGCTTGAGCATGCGCGAAACCGTGGAGTCGCTCACCGAAACCCCGCAAGTTCGCCGCAGGAACTCACGCCTCTCGGGTAAGGTAGCCGCCGGGCTCTTCGAGGTCTGCCTTCAAGAGAGCCTCCTTGCGCCATCGTCGATCTTGGGCTTGGAGCCAGGATGCTTCTTCGGGGCCAGCGGCCTCCCCTGGCGCGCCGTGGCGGCGTAGCGCTTGACGGTCGAGACGCGAACGCCGAAGGCGCGGGCGACCTCGGAGGTGGGCATGCCCCGTTCTGTGGCTGCGACGATCTTCTTCCTCAGGTCCAGCGAGTAGGCGTCCATGGGCGCATCCTGCCACACCGCCCAATTACGCTGCAAGATGCTCTAGAGGGTGTCTGAGAAGCCCTCATGCGGCCCCTTTCGCTAACCTTTTGAGCATCAGCCGGATCATCGTCACGTAGATCAGTGCCTCGCCAGTTTCAG
>JBJMIY010000065.1:0-7352 GCA_045806605.1 Rubrobacteraceae bacterium | reverse complement strand
GAGCGTCTCTACCGCCGCGAGTATCTCTCCGACAGGGATCGAGGAGGCCACAACGACCGCCAGGTCCCGGCTCACGGTGGGCACGTTGACGAAAGGCTCGAAGCGGGGCTCCGGGTCGGGCTCGACCGGGGTGAGATCTAGCTCCAGAGCCGCGACCGGCCAGCCGCCCAACTCGAACCTCTCCGCCACCTCGGGGTGGAGCTCACCGACCCAGCCCACCTCTCTCCCGTCCACGAGCACCACAGCGGAGCGGCCTGGATGCAAGAACGGCTTCTCCGCCGGCTCATAGCGGGCGCCGGGGACGAGCCGCTCGACGAAACCCTTGGCCTCGAAGAAACCGGCTCTGAGCTCGGGGACGTTCCACCCGGCCGGGCGGACCGTGCCGGCGAGGACTACGGCGACTCGCGGCTCCTCTCTCACGCCCATCAGCGACTCCGCGTTCGGCTCCGTGTCGGGGCCGAGAGGGTCGATCTTGCCGTTCAGTCGGAACTCGAGAGCCGGCTCGCGCAGCTCGTCCGGGAGTGACAATTTCTCGAAGACGTGGCCCACCTCGAACAACCCCGCGCCCCGTGATCCGAAGGACCGGTTGCGGGCCGCCGCGTCCAGGAGAGCGGGCAGGACCATGGTGCGCAGGTTGCTCTGCTCGACGCTCAAAGGGTTGCGTACACGCACGACCTCCTCCCTTGAGGCGAGGCCGAGGCCGGTGATCCAGCGGTCCGGTCCGAACGAGTAGGTTAGGGCCTCGCTCAGGCCGAGGTCGGCGAGGAGCCGCCGGAGCAACCTGACCTTGCGCTGCTCTTCGGTGAGGCCACCCGGCTGCGAGACGCCGGGCAGCTCTTCTGGCACCCTATCGAGGCCGGTGAGCCGCCCCACCTCTTCGATCAGGTCCGCCTCGCGCCTGAGATCGCGGCGGAAGGTCGGCACCGTCACCAGGAGCAGCCCGTCTTCACGCTCCACTTCGCAACCCAGCGATTCGAGCCGGGCCGCAGTCTCCTCCAGCTCGAGAGGCATGCCTAGCAGGAGCCGGGCTCGCTCGAGGCGCATCGGGACCCGCCACGGCTGGACGGGCTCGGGGTAGTGGCTCAGGGTGTCGGGCGCGGCCCGGCCCCCGGGGTTCTGTGTCAACAGCTGCGTGACCCTGTCCATCGCGTAATCCACCATGTTCGGGTCGAGGCCGCGCTCGAAGCGGCTCGAGGCGTCGGTACGCAGACCCAGGCGCTGGGACGTCTCGAGGATATTGCGGCCGTCGAAGTTGGCGACCTCGATCAGGGCGTCCTCGGTCTCCTCCCCCACCTCGGCGTACTCGGCGCCCATGATCCCAGCTATGGCGAGCCCGCGCTCCTCATCGGCTATGAGGAGCATTTCCTCGTCGAGAGTGCGCGTAGAGCCGTCGAGGAGCGTGATCTTCTCGCCCGGTCTCGCCCTGCGTACGACTACGCCTCCGCTAACTTTCGCGGCGTCGAACGCGTGGATGGGCTGACCCGTCTCTAGCATGACGTAGTTGGTGGCGTCGACTATGGCATTGATGGGGCGCATGCCGGCGGCGAAGATGCGGCGCCGCATCTCGAGCGGAGCCCGGCGCCCCGGCGTGAGGTTCGACACGCGGCGCAGGTCGTAGCGGGGGCACAGGTCCCCGGCTTCGACCCGCAACGTGAAGTCCGCGCTCGGCGCGCCACCGGCCTCGAAGGAAGGCTCCGGGATGCGGAAATCGGTCTGCAGGATGGCGGCCAGCTCGCGGGCTATTCCGATCATTGCCCACAGGTCCGGCCTGTTGGGCATGACGTCCACATCGAGCACCGTCTCGCCAACGGGGAAGTAGTCCGCCACCGGGCGTCCGATCTCATACGTTTCCTCGAGGAGCAGGATGCCGCTGTGGTCAGGGGAGATCCCGAGCTCCCGCTCGCTCATCATCATCCCGTATGACTCGAGGCCACGCAGCTTCGCCTTCTTCAACCTCGTCCCATCGGACATCACGCTGCCGGGCAACACGACCGGCACGCGCGCGCCGGGGTAGGGGTTGGGCGCCCCGGCCACGATCTGGACCACCTGCCCACCGATGTCCACCCTGGCCACGAAGAGCCGGTCGGCGTTGGGGTGCGGCCCGAACTCCTGTACCTCCCCGACCACGACCTCGCCTTCGAGGACACCGAGCCGCTCCACGCCGTCCACCTCCTGGCTGTGTAGCGACAAGACCTCGACCAGCTCGTCAGCCGTCAGGTCGAAGTCTACGTATTCGTGGAGCCAGGTTAGAGGAACGCGCAAGATCCTACCCTTCTAGAGGCGTTGCCGTGTGTAGAGACGTTGCAGCCAGCGTCTCTAAAATTGCCGTAAGAATCGCAGGTCTCCCTCGAAGAAGAGGCGGAGGTCGGGAACCCCGTACTTGGACATCGCCATCCGGTCGGGTCCGAACCCGAAGGCGAAGGCTGTGTACTCCTCGGGATCGTAGCCGACTTCCTCGAGCACGGCCGGGTCTACCATCCCTGCCCCGCCCATCTCGAGCCAGCCGGCACCCTTGCAGACCTTGCAGTTGGGGTCTCTCCCGTCGCAGACGAAGCAGCTCACGTCCAGCTCGACGCTCGGCTCCGTGAACTGGAAGTAACTCGGCCTGAGCCGCAACCGCACCGTGTCCCCGAAGACGTGGCGGGCCATCGCCGTGAGCGTCCCCTTCAGGTGGGCAAGGGTGAGTCCCCTGTCTACCGCGAGCCCCTCTATCTGGTTGAACATCGGGGTGTGAGTAGGGTCGGAGTCGCGCCGG
This sequence comes from Rubrobacteraceae bacterium, assembly GCA_045806605.1. GTDB lineage: Bacteria > Actinomycetota > Rubrobacteria > Rubrobacterales > Rubrobacteraceae > JALYGY01. Next base: position 4,597 of record JBJMIY010000065.1, on the reverse strand, counting down.
TAGACCCGTCCGGGGCAGACGACGTAGACTGGAGGCTCCTGGGCGAGCATAGTTCGGATCTGGACCGGGGAGGTGTGGGTCCTCAAGACCAGGCCCTCGTCCAGAAAGAACGTAGCCTGCATCCCGCGCGCGGGGTGGCCCGGCGGGATGTTGAGCGCCGTGAAGTTATAGTAGTCGGTCTCGACCTCGGGCCCTTCGGCCACGCGATAGCCCAGGCCTACGAAGAAGTCCACCACGTCGTCGATGACCCGCTCCGAAGGGTGCAGGTGTCCGCTCTGGAAAGGCACGCCGGGAAGCGTGACGTCCACCGCCTCGGCCCTGAGCCTGGCCTCGCGCTCGTCAAGAGCGAACGTGGCTCGCTGAGCTTCCAGAGCCTCCTCTATCTCGCGCGAGGCGAGGTTCGCCGCCCTCCCGACCTCCTTGCGGTCGTCCGGCGGCAGGGACCCGATGCTCTTCTTGATGTCGGTGATCTCCGCGGAGCGTCCGAGGTAACGTACCCGTACGCCTTCGAGTTCTGCCGTGGAATCAGCGGCGGCAACGGCGGAGAGGGCCTCCGACTTCAACTCATCTATACGCTGAGTTACCGCCATACAGGGCGTTTATGGTAGCACACGCATATACGCCTCGTAGAGCAGTATGGAGGCGGCGATCGCCGCGTTGAGCGAAGCCGCCAGAGAGGGTATCGTCACCCTCGCCCAGCTCGCCTCGACGACCTCCTGAGGCAACCCGGCACCCTCCGCGCCCACGACGATCACGAGCCTGCCGTCGGGCAGGGACCTCGGCACGTTTTCCCCCGCAGGGACAGCGGCCACGGTGGCGAAACCGGCGCCATGAGCCTGCCCGAGGAACTCGAGCGAGTCCAGCTCGCGCGACACCGGAGCGTTGAAGAGGGAGCCCATCGTGGCGCGGACGGTCTTGGGGTTGTACAGGTCGGCGCAACCCTTCGATAGGGCGATACCGGACCCGAAGGCGTGGGCGGAGCGGATGACGGTGCCGACGTTCCCGGGGTCCTGCACGCCGTGCAACAGCACGACACGTTGGCAAGCCACCATCAACTCTTCCGAGGTTACGTCGAGAAAAGGAAACACCCCGACCGGACCGGTCGGGGTGTTGAGTGTCGAGAGGCGACGGACCTCTTCCAGTTCGCTGAAGAGCCGGCGCGGCGGTTCCCTGGATTCCAGGATCAGATTCGCGCCCTCGGCAAGGAACAGCCGCTCCGCCTCGCGGTGTTTTTTCTGCTTGAGCTTGCTGGCCCGCTTGAGGGAGAGCTGGCGCTCGCCCGGCGTACGCCGGTTACTCGTCGGCGGCCTCCGCTTTGGCGGCCTTCTCTACGTCGCCGACGGTGATGCGGCCGTCCTTGCCCGTGCCCTCGACGCTTCTGAGATCCACGCCGAGCTCCTTGGCCTTGCGCTCGGCTGCCTCGGTGGCATTAACCTTGCCCCCCTCCTCGGCGGCCTCCTCAACGTCGCCAACAACGACGCGCCCCTCGGCTCCTGAACCCTCGACAGACCGGAGGTCCACGTCCATCTCCTCCGCCCCGCGCTCGGCAGCGCCGGTAGCCTCGACCTCGGTGTCCTCCTGTGGCTCCGGAGCGGTTGTCTCGGGTTCGGGCTTCGACCTCTTGGGCTTCGACCTCTTGGGCTTCTGCCGCGCCTGCGGCGCTTCCTCGGCCCTTCGGCGGTCTACCTCGATGCGCCGCTCTACGGGCTGTCCGTCGAGTGCGTTCTTCGCCTGCGCCACGATAGCGGCGAAGGCCTCGGGCTCGGTCGCGGCGAGGTCGGCCAGGATCTTACGGTCGAGGTCTATCTCGGCCACTCTCAGGCCGTGGACGAACTGCGAGTAAGAGAGACCGTGCTCGCGCGCCCCGGCGTTGATGCGCTGGATCCAGAGCGACCTGAAGTCGCGCTTGCGCTGCTTGCGGCCCTCGTAAGCGTAGACGCCGCTCTTCCAGACCTGTTCCTTGGCCCGCTTGTACGAGGTGTGCTTCGTCCCCCTGTAGCCTTTGGCCTGATCTAGCACCTTGCGGCGCTTCTTGCGGGCGTGGAGGCTGCGTGCCGTGCGTGCCAACTACCTCACCCCCAGAAGGCGCTTGATGCGCTTCTTGTCCTTGGGATTGATGTCGGTCTCTGAGTTCAGCCGCCGCTTGCGGCTGGCGCTCTTCTTCTGCAGGAAGTGGTTGTGGCCGGACCTCCGGCGCCTGAGCTTGCCGTTCTTCCTCACCTCGAAGCGCCCGGCGGCGCCCTGGTGGGACTTCATCTTCGGCATGTGTCTCCTCCGCGTTTCGCTCTCAGCTTTGCAAACGGGGCTCGCGGCACGGGAGAGAGCCGTTTCGCACCCGACGAGGCGCTATTGTATCAAACTGTTGCTTTAGTTGCGGGCAGCCCTCTCGCGACGCCCGTTGGTCTGCGAAGCCTGCTGGGCTGCCTGCGCCTCCTTGTTTTCCTTTCTCGGAGCCATGACCATAACCATGTTGCGGCCGTCGAGGTTCGGCTGGCTCTCGATACGGCCAAGGTACTCGAGGTCGCTTGCGAGCCTCCTGAGAAGCCTCTCGCCGAGCTCCGGATGCTGTACCTCGCGGCCCCTGAACATGATCGTAACTTTCACCTTGTCGCCGCCGCGCAAGAAACGCTCGACGTGGCCCCGCTTGGTGTTGAAATCGTGGTCGCCTATCTTCGGACGGAGCTTGATCTCCCGCACGTTGATGTTGACCTGCTTCTTGCGGGCGGCCTTGCGGGCCTGCTCCTTCTGGTACTTGTACTTGCCGTAATCCATCAGGCGGACCACCGGCGGATTCGCATTCGGGGCGACCTCGACGAGGTCGAGATCCTGCCGCTCGGCGTAGTCCGTCGCCTCGCGGATGTGCTTGATCCCCAATTGCTCCCCGTCAGCCGAGATCAACCGCACGGAACGCGCCCGTATCTGACCGTTGATCCTCGGCTCTTCTTCAGTTGCTACTGTGCACCACTCCTCTCAAAAACGAATTTCGGGGCCAATTGCCCGCCCAACGATTGATTTCGCTAAGGCGTCGAACGGACGCGGGCCCCTGCGCTACACGAACAATTATACTCCTCGCCCGCCGCCTGTGTCCACCAAGGTTTTACTCCCGCGAGGCGACCTCACGCAACACTCGCTCGGCGAATTCCTCGACATCGAGTGCTTCTTGCTGCTTCTCTGTGCGACGGCGCACGTTGACCGAACCCTGCTCCGCCTCCCTGTCGCCGACTATGAGCAGGTAAGGGATCTTCTGGCGAGCGTTCTCCCGGATCTTCTTCTGCATGCTGTTCGCCGAGTCGTCAACCTCGATGCGCAAGCCCTTCTCGACGAGCCTATCCTGCACCTCGCGGGCGTAGTCGAGGTGCCGGTCGGCGACGGGGATGACCACCGCCTGCACCGGCGAGAGCCACACAGGAAAGGCGCCTCCGTAGTGCTCTATCACGACCGCCATGAAACGCTCTGTCGTCCCTGTAACGGCGCGGTGCAGCAAGACCGGCGTGTGCATCTTGCCGTCCTCGCCCACGTACTCGCACCCGAGCCTGCCCGGCTGGAAGAAGTCCACCTGTATGGTGGAGAGCTGCCACTCCCGTCCGAGCACGTCCTTGGCGATAAAGTCGGCCTTGGGACCGTAGAAGTTGGCCTCTCCGATGCCAGTGTAGTAATCGATGCCGGACGCGTCGAGCGCGGTGCGTAAAGCGTCCTCGGCCCGCGACCAGCGCTCGTCGCCCGCGAGGTACTTGGGATCGTCCGGGTCGCGCAGACTGAGACGAACCCTATAGTCCGTGAACCCGTAGGTGTCGAGGACTTCGCGGATGATCTCCAGCGCCCGCCTGAACTCCTCCTGGATCTGCTCCTCGGTGCAGAAGATGTGGGCGTCGTCCTGAGTGAGGGCCCGCACCCTGGTGAGGCCTGCAAGCTCGCCGCTCTTCTCGTAGCGGTAGAGCGTAGCGAACTCGGCGTAGCGCAAGGGCAGGTCACGGTACGAGTGCGCCTCCGAGTTGTAGAGCGTCATGTGGCTCGGGCAGTTCATCGGCTTGAGGCGGTAGCGCGTCTCGCCGTCCACCATCGGCGGGAACATCGAGTCCTTGTAGTGCTCGAGGTGGCCGCTCTTCTCGTAGAGCTTCTCGTTGGCCAGGTGCCCCGTCCACACGTGGTCGTAGCCGTGGCGGCTCTGTACCTCGCGCACGTAGCCCTCCATGAGGTGCCTGAGCATCTCGCCCCTGGGCAAAAAAAGCGGGATGCCAGCCCCCACGTCCGGCGAGAAGGTAAAGAGCTTGAGCTCTCTGCCGATCTTGCGGTGGTCCCTTTCCTTAGCCTCCTCAAGGCGCCGGAGGTACGCCTTGAGCTGTTTCTCGGTCGGCCAGGCCGTGCCATATACGCGGGTGAGCATCGGGTTGTTCTCGTCGCCACGCCAGTAGGCGCCGGCGATGTTCTGCAGCTTGAAGGCACCCAGCTTGCCGGTGCTCGGGACGTGCGGGCCGCGACAGAGGTCGAAGAACTCGCCCTGGCGGTAGACGGAGATGTCGCCGTCGTCGAGGTCGCGGATGATCTCCAGCTTGTAAGGGTTGTCTTCGTAGAGTCGCTCGGCCTCCTTCTTGGAGAC
>JBJMIY010000064.1:0-4670 GCA_045806605.1 Rubrobacteraceae bacterium | reverse complement strand
CAGGCTCCCGCCCGTTCGTAGGCGCGGCGCTCCTCTTCGGACGCGAGGCGGTTCGCGAACCGCCCCTCCAACGCTAGACGGGCTGCTGGGTCGGGCGGCTTAGGATCTCGTTCACGCTCACCCTATCTGGCTGGGTGACCGCGTAGACGATGGCCTCCGCGATGTCCTCTGAGTGCAGGATATCGAGCTTGTGGAGGCCGCTAACGGCGTCCCTGGCGTCCTCGTCGGTTATGTGGTCCGTGAGCTCGGTGGCGACAGCCCCCGGCTCGACTACCGTCACTCTGATGTTGTCCTCCAGAAGCTCCTGGCGCAATCCCTCCGAGATGGCGACCACGGCATGCTTGCTACCGGCGTAGACCCCGCTCGAGGCGCGGGTCACCTTACGCCCGGCGACCGAGGAGATGTTCACCAGGTGGCCCGAGCCCTGCTCCTTCATGTGTCCGATCGCCGCGTCGGTGGCGTACAGCAACCCAATGACGTTCACCTCGAACATTTGCCGCCACTGGTCGGAGAGGCTCTTCCCCACCGCCGAGAGCAGCATTACGCCCGCGTTGTTGACCAGGATGTCCACGCTGCCGAACTCCTCGACCGCATTCCGGATCAGAGCGTGCGCCTGGCCTTCGTCCGTGACGTCGCAGACGGCGGAGAGCACGCGCCCGCCGGCGCCCTCTATGCGCTCTACGAGATCCGCGAGCCGTTCCTCCCGCCTCGCAGCGACGACGACCGCCGCACCCTCCCTCGCCAGCGCTTCCGCCGTCGCCTCGCCGATGCCGCTCGAAGCGCCCGTCACCACCGCGACCTTGCCGTCGAGTTTCGCCATGTCAGAACTCCTTTCGTCGGATCTTCTCGTCTACGCTGCGCTCGCCTGCGCGGGCTCCAGGTCTTCGGGAGGCTCGACGAGACGCAGGTACGCCAGCGTCCAGTAGGCGTGATTGAAGGCGCCGATAGCGCCCGAGATCACGAACACAGGCACCAGGAAGAGGACGCCGCCGACCACGCCAGCGACCACGCCGGCGGTCCCGTGGTCGGTTGCGAAGAGGGCTATCGCGGGCCCGAGCAGTATCGCCCCGAAGATGACGAGCGCCACGAGCACCGCTATCCCCAGACCAAGCATGACGGCCAGCTGGATCAACCAGACGAGCAGGCTGCGCCCGATGTTCCGGCGGAAGAGCCTGAAGCCGCCCGCGATCGACTCCGTGATGCGCCTCCGGCTCACGACCAGCTCCCGCAGGCCGAACTGGTTGACGATGGCGAAGGGCAGGAAGACGACGATGAGGGCCACGAAGACGAAGAGCACGCCGAGCACGACCGCGAGGACTCGCAACCCCGTCGAGTCCGTGAGCGAGAAGGCGGCCAGCGCGCCGAGTACCACGGGGAGGAAGATCACGAGCAACAGACCGAGCGCTATTAGGAAGAACAACACTTTCAGCCCGAGCACGCGCCAGAAGTTGGCGGTGCCAACCCTGAAGGCTGAGCCGAAGCCGCGGGTCTCCCCGCGGTGCAGCGCGGCGACGCTCTCGGCTAGGGCGCCGTGCGAGATTATCGAGAGCACGAGGAAGATCAGCGCGAGCACCACTATCACCGAGATAACCACGGTGAGGAACAGGACGAGGTTGTCGGAGATCCATTGCAGCGGACCGGCGACCGGACCGAACGGGTTGCGCACCTCCTCGCCGCCGAAGTTGGCGGGGAAGTTGAAGGAGCCGCCGCCCCCCGCGACGAAGAACCCGAAGAACCAGAGGTAGCGGTTGTGCCAGGTGAGGCGGAATGCCTCCGAAAGGAGATCGCCGTAGTTCATGGCAGGGTCGTCCCTCCTTGGTTCGTCAGGCGCAGGTAGGCGAGCGTCCAGTACGAATGGTTGAAAGTGCCGAGGACGGCGAGGGCCACGATGAGGAGCGGAAGCAGGATCAAGCCCGCCACCACGCCCGCCACTATCGCGGCGGTGGTGTACTGCGCGACCGCGAGGAGTATCGTCGGCAAGAACAGCAAGAACCCGACGATGACGAGCGCGATGAGGAGCGCTATCGCGGCCGCGAGCATCAGGCCGAGCTGGATCAACCACACCAGGAGGCTCCTGCCGAGGTTGCGCCGGAGGAGCCGGTAGCCGCTCCCGACGGATCCGACGACGTCTATCCCGCGCAGCACCAGCTCCCGCCGGGCGAACTGCCTGACTATGGCGAGTAGCACGAAGACCACGACCAGCAGCGCGATCGCGACGAGCACGGCCACGATGACGGGAGCCGCCCGCAGCGCGGCCGAGTCGGTGGCGAAAGCCCCCGCGACCAGGAGCGCGACCGGTATCCCGACCGCCAGCAGGAGACCGAGCACGATCCCCACAAAAAGCAATATCTGCCACAGCACGGGCCAGAAGCTGCGGGCTCCTGCCCTCCAGGTGGACGAGAAGCGACGTTCCTCGCCCCTTTCTATCGCCGCCACGCTCTCGGTTAGCCCTCCCTGAGAGACCACATAGAGCGCGAAGAAGACGAGGAGAAGCAGTAGCCCCACCAGGACCAGGCCGACTATGAGGAGCACATTGTCGAAAGCTCCCTGCTGGACCGTTGCGATGGAGGCGATCTCGGCCGAGCGCTGTTCGTCGAAGTCTCCGCCACCTCCGCCGCCACCACCGCCCGAGCCCAGGCCCACGAAGAACCCGAAGAACCAGAGGTAGCGGTTGTGGAGCGTGATCCGGAAGGCGCTCGTTATGATCTCGCCATAGTTCATCGCCTTTGGCCTCCGAGCACCCAGGTGTCCTTCATCTTGCCACCGCTGGAGATATTGACGATGTGTTTGCCCGGCGCGGCCACCCGGCTCAGGGAGCCGGGGACCGTCTCGACGACGTTGGGATCTTCGGGGTCGGGAGCGAGGACGAGCATCCGGTAGTCGGCGTAGGAGTCGCGAAGGAGGAAGTCTTCGTCGCCGGTCTCGCAGAGCACGTGGGTAGAGAAATCTATCAGCTCCTGCGCTACGTACTCGGCCGGGTTCTCCTCCACCATCTTCCGGAACCTCTCTACGGACTCCTCTGTCTCCTCCGGCCCGATCATGACCTCCTTGCCCCCGTAGCCGCCCCGGCTCTTGACGACCAGGTCCCCGAAGTGGTTCATGACGTACCTGTAGTCTTCCTCGACCGAGAGCGACCAGGTCCTGGCGTTCTGGATGAGCGGCTCCTCCCCGAGATATGTCCTCACCATCTCGGGGACGAAGGCCTCAACACCTTTGTCGTCCACGATCTCGGAGTTCGGAGCGAAGAGGACGTGCACCTTCCCCTCGACGTGGGCCTCCAAGAGACCGGGCACCTCGGCGTAGAGCCTGTCCTCGTCCACGCGCTCGTAGATCACGTCTATCCTGCGTCCGGTCGGCCCGTGCACCAGGAACCCCTCGCCGTCTATGCTCAAATCTCTGGTCTCGGCAAGGACGGCGTCCATCTCTCTGGCGTAGATGTGGTGGTCCAGGTAGAACTGGTCGGCGGGACCGCCGCTGACGACGGCGAGCGTCGCGCCGCCACCTTTAGGGGAGGCGGCTCGCAGCGCATCGCCGAGGCGCCCGAGCCAGCCGTCTAGCGAGTGGACAGGCAGCTCAGCGTAGGATTCCGGGAAGAACACCTCGCGGCTCATCAGCCGCCGGCGGGTCATGGCGGCGAGCCCTACTGGCATCTTGGCGTTCTCCTCGATGACGAGGTACTCCCAGCCGCCGGTCTCGCCAGCCCTCCTGCTCTCGACAGCCACGACGTCGAAGGCGATCTGGCGCACCGGCACGGGGCCGAAGCGGTTAGGGGTCGAGACGTCGTAGAGGATGCTCGACTCGATAACCTCCCGCGGGACTACCTCCTCCTTGCCCGCCTCAAGCCTCCTCAAGAACTCGTTCACGGCGCGCATCCGCTGTTCGAGGCCGCGCACCAGGCGCTCCCAGTCCGAAGCCGGGACGATGCGGGGGATCCAATCCGTCGGATGGGTCTTGTCACCTTCCAGTATTCCGAAGGAATACTGCTCCTCCAGCAGCAACCCGTGCGCCCGGCGCAGCTTCTCCTCCCACTTCCCGGGACTCGTGCGCCGCAACTCGTCGAGGACGGGATCGTAGATCCGGCGCGGCCTCCCGTCAGCTAGAAAGACCTCGTTGGTGCCCGGGAGTGCGCGCTCGAACCTCACAAGCAAGGAATTATATAGGAGCACGCTGCCTTTCAGGCAGCTTGTCAGCACGGCGCCTGGCTTCGCCAGACGCCTTCTCAGCACGCTTCGCCCTTCGGGCTCCGCTTCTCAGCATTTCAGCTTACTCTCTGCCGTTGGGCTCTTGTCCAGTCACGCTTGGAGAGACGCTTTTGGGCATATCCTTGGACTGGCGCAGGGAAGCACCATGTCTCGCGTCCTCCTTGCTTTCTAGCTGAGAAGCCGCCTGACGGAGCCAAAGGCGGCGTGCTGACAAGCGAGGCCCTAAAAGGGCCGAAGCGTGCTGAGAGCCCGCGAAGCGGGCGTGCTGACAAGCCTGCGAAGCAGGCGTGCTGAAGTGCTGAGATGCTTTCCCTATGGAGAGACCAGGCGGTGACCGCTATACTGGCTTTCAGGATGGAGAGAGTGAGGCTCGTACCGCCGGGGGAGACGAGGGCGCGGGGAGAACGCGCCCGGCTCTACGTCCGCTGGATGCCTCACCTGGGGGCCGAGGCCGTCGCTCTCTACGAG
>JBJMIY010000063.1:0-2957 GCA_045806605.1 Rubrobacteraceae bacterium | reverse complement strand
ACCTCCCCCGAGGCAGGCCCCTCACTGATAGCCTCGGCAAAGGAAGGCGATGAGTCCTACATTGCTGTCTTGCTCGATGCAAACGGCGATCAGTACCGCTTCAGCGCAGCCCAGGACCTATTGGACTATGGCTTTGCGGACTACGAGCGGGAGGCGCTAATCAAGGAGGGTAAGGAGTATGAGAAGGTAGGACTTCCCTACCGCAGGGAGGAGACGGTTGGGCTGGTTGCGGCTAAGGACGTGGCGGGCTTGGTCGGCCCCGGTCTCGAGGTCGAGCGCCGTATGACCACGGATGAGCCGCCGCCGGAAGCGCGAGCCGGTGAGGAGCTCGGCACCGTCGAGGTCCTGGTGGACGGCAAGAGCGTGGGGAGCGCGCCCCTCGTCACCGAGAAGGGCTACGAAGAGGCCTCTCTGTGGCAGAAGATCCGTTACTGGACCTCAGGCGCGGTGCAGAGCGTCTCCGGCTTTGTCTCGGGTTTGTTCTCGTAGGCCACCTCCCACAAAGGGCGGTCGTGCGCCGGTCATGCCGTGGGTGCTATAGTCGCGTGAGGGTGTTGAGGGTGGGCGAATGGAGGAGCGGCGATGGCAGAGGTAAGCGTCGGGGAGAAGATTCCATACTTCGAGATGCCGGATCAGCAGGGTTACCCCTGGAGCCTCTCGGGCGAGCTCGAGCTCGGGCCCGTGGTGCTGGTCTTCTACCGGGGCGACTGGTGCGCGTACTGCAACGGGCAGCTGGCGAGCTACGCCAGGCGGTTCGAGGAGTTCGAGGAGCGCTCGGCGGAGGTGGCCGGCGTTAGCGTCGATCCGCCGGAGAACAACGCGCGGATGGTCGGCAAGCTCTTGCTACCCTTCCCGCTCCTTAGCGACCCGCGCGGGGAGCTCATGAAGCGGCTCGGCCTGTGGGACGCGCAGGATGGCGTGGCGGTCCCCTCCGTCATCGCCATCGACCGCTCCGGCGAGATCCGCTACCTCTACACGGGCAGCGACCTCGCCGACCGTCCGGACGAGGAGGAGGTCCTCGCGGCTCTCAGAGGTATCCCCGCCGGCATCGAGCGCATCACGGGAGAGTCGGAGATTGTGGTGACCGCTCGGGAGGCCCGCGAGGAGAGCGTCCGCCCGGACAAGCCGCAGTTCACGCTCGACGAGCTCCTCTCCTACTTCCGGGGCGCCTTCTCCGCCATCGCCGTACTGGCGGGCAGGTTCGGCGGGTGGGGCCGCTCGGGCCGAAAGGCCGTCGAAGCGACGAGCGACTACCAGACGCTGGTGCGCGCCTACCGCAAAGCGCTGCAGGAGACCGCGGCGCTCCGGCGCGAGGAGGGCTGAGCGCCCGGATCAGAACACGCCGGCCGTCGCTATGCCGGCGATCAGGCACAGCACGGCCCCGACGAGCCCGCCGACGGCGACGTACAGGAGCCTCCGCGGCGGCGTCCCGGAGAAGCTCCCGCCCATCGTCACGAACATACCGTAGAAGGACGCGAGCGCGGAGATCCCGAAGGCGGCCAGAGCCACGAGCGCCAGCGCGGGGTCGAGGTAGAGGTCCCTGTAGAGTACCAGCACCACCACCAGCACCAGGGTGCTCAGGGTGCTCAGGTGCTTGAAGAACTCGAAGTAGCCCCGCAGTGGCTCCCCGTCCCGGTCGTTATCCACCATAAAGTCTCCGCTACCCCGCCGTCCTCGAGAGGTCCCGTGACCCCGTCACGATAGTTCTCACGGCGGGCATTGTCGCACGGGAGCGGGTTTCCCGCGTGGCCCGGGGGACGGTTGATGAATATAATCGCGGCCTGGATGCGTCCGGACGAAGGGGTGGGGTGAAGAAGACTCTAACCAGGCGGCACTTCCTGAAGGTCGCGGGCGCCGGGATGGCCGGCGCGGTCCTGATAGGCGGTGCGGGATGCGCCGGAACGCCGGAGATGAACGTCGTCCTGATCATCATAGACAGCCTGAGGAAGGACCATGTCGGCGCCTACGGCAATAGTTGGATAAAGACGCCGAGCCTGGACGCATTCGCCAGGGAGAGCTTGCGTTTCACGCGGGCCTACCCCGAGTCGCTGCCCACGATCTGCGCGCGGCGCGCGATCCACACGGGGTTCAGGACCTTCCCGTATAAAGACAGGCCCTCGGAGCAGCGGCACGCGCCGGCCTACGGGTGGCTCCCTATCCCGCGGGAGCAGGCCACGCTGGCCGAGACGCTCGAGGCCCGGGGCTACCAGACCATGCTCGTCACCGACACCTACCACCAGTTCCGGCCCCCGATGGACTTCAACCGCGGCTTCGACACTTACCACTGGATCCGTGGCCAGGAGAAGGACCACTACAGGCCCATCCTACCCGCCTCAGACGAGGAGATTCAGGAACACTACCTCCTGCACGGGGAGGCCCTCAAGGCACGCCAGTACCTGGCGAACACCAGGGACAGAGAGACCGAGGAGGACTGGTTCGCCCCCAGGGTGTTCCTCCGGGCGACCGAGTTCCTGGAGGCTGCCAGCAAGCGGGAGCCGTTCTTCCTGGTAGTGGACAACTACGACCCGCACGAGCCCTGGGACCCGCCCGAGAAGTACACCTCCCTCTACTATCCCGAAGGCTACGACGGACCAGAGCCGTTCACCTCCATCTACGGTCGCGACGACTACCTGACAGAGCGGCAACTCCGGAGGATGCGCGCCCTCTACGCGGGCGAGGTCACTATGGTCGACCGCTGGCTCGGCCGTTTCCTGGACAGGATGGACGAGCTCGACCTCTTCGAGAACACTTTTCTCATCCTCCTCTCCGACCACGGCCACGCGCTGGGCGAGCACGGCTACACTGGAAAGCCCCACTACGCCCTGTGGCCCGAGCTCACGGATATCGTCTTCATGATCCGGCACCCCGAAGGCACGAGAGGTGGAGAGACCAGCGACTACTACGCCTCCACCCACGACGTTGCTCCAACCATCCTGGGCTTCCTCGGCATAGAGCCC
>JBJMIY010000062.1:0-7863 GCA_045806605.1 Rubrobacteraceae bacterium | reverse complement strand
GTCCACGTCGCCGACGAGCACCCGTTCGACTTCAGGGTCAGCAGCGAGCGTCCTGCCGTGCAGGGAACCGATCCTCCCAGCCCCCAATAACCCGACCCTCATCTACCCTTCTATCCGCACGAGTGGCCCGATGTGCCACGTTCCTTTCCCACACTCCTGATTGGAGCGCTCCAATCAGTCACGAATGGTACAAACCCCTGGGTATCCTGTCAAGGCTCGAGCGGGGTGTGCGGCGAGGATCGGGGCGGTTATTGAGCGTGGGGCTCGAGGATGCGTCGTGCTAGTCGCTGCCACCTCAAGATGGACCCCTTCGAGGTAGCTGGGTTCACAGAAGCTCGCGTCCACGAGAAGGACCGGGGTCCATGAAGACCTCGGCCCGGGGAAAGGTGAGCTATACCCTAAGGGTTTATCGGCACAAGCCTCCAGCGAATTATGAAATGCTGCGCCGCATAAGGAGCAGCGCCCCGACGCCGGAGGATATCAGCGCCAGGCTTGCCAACAACGTGAGCGTCCCAACCAGCGGCGGTCCACCGCTCTTGGGCAGCACGCTGGCAGTGGCGCTAGTGGTGGCAGTAGCAGTGGAAGTGGCGGTGGCCATTGCGCTCGCAGTCGCGCTCGCGGTAGGACTGGCGGTGGACATAGCGGTGGCGGTGGCCGTGCTTCCTCCGCCTCCTCCACCGTAGTATTGTGCCGTGGCTACCGGCGCGAACAGCAAGACCATCACGGCGATCACGGCTAGAAGTAGTAAGGTCTTCTTCATGCAGCACCTCCTTACCGGTTAGGTGCCCTGACCAGGGCGACTACCCACCTTTCCCTACCCTGCATTGTGCGAAGTCGTAACGCCAGAGTCAACAGGCTCGCTACCAGCTTCTTGAGACCCTGTGAGGTTGGGGATCGCTACCGTGTCACACGCCTGCGGCGAGGTTACGACCGGCCTCTCGCGAGCATCATTCCAGGAGCCACTCGTGGTCGGGGTCGTTCTTCACCTTCCACTCGCGCACGGGGCCGGCCATAACGTTCAGGTAGTAGAGGTCGTAGCCCGGGGGCGTTGAGACGGCGTGGTAGCCCCGGGGCACGAGCACGGTATCGTCGTCCTGGACGGTCATCGTTTCGTCTAGCGCGCGGTCTTCCGTATAGACCCTCTGGACGGCGAAGCCCTGGAGGGGTTGGATCTTGTGATAGTAAGTCTCTTCCAGGTAGCTCTCGTTCGGGAGGTCATCCTGGTCGTGCTTGTGCGGCGGATAGCTCGACCAGTGGCCTTGAGGTGTGACGACCTCGACTACCAGCAACCTTTCGGCAGGGCGGTCCTCCATCAGGATAGGGTGTATTCGCCGCTCCATGTTCCCGTAGCCGCGCACCTCGACCTCTATGTCCTGGGGCCGCACGAGCAGAGGGTCAAAAGGCACCATCCCCGCCCGGCCGGGGGCCGAGGCAACCGCCAGCTCCAGGTACGTGACGGCCTCGATCCGGTAGTCCGTTCCCGGCGGCAGATAGACTGCGTAAGGCCGGCCTTCGAAGACGCTGTCGCGCTCCCCGATGCCCCTCCACTCGTCGCCGTCGGTGGAGACGGTGCAGTACCCGGAGAGGACCACGAGGCAGACCTCTTCGGCGTCCACGCGACGCTCGACGGTCCTGCCTCCCTCGAGCCGCAGGACCTCGAAGCCCACGTACTCCCATCCGGCGGACTCCGGGGTCACCTTCACGACGCTGCCGTCCGCGTCCGGCCGCTCATTGATGCTCACCAGCAGATCTGCCACGCCCTCAATCCTTTCCTGAAGCCTGAGACCTGTAGCCTGACGCCTTCACAAGTAACGACGCTCGGCCCGCTTAGCGTCGGCGTACTCCTTGCGGGCGGCGACCACCGAGTCCATCTCGGAGACCTCCGCGACAGGGACGTCCCAGAAGGACTCGTAGTCGGGCACGCCCTCGTAGCGGTCCACGGGGATGTGGATGACGACCGTCCGGTCCACGTCCTTAGCCTGGGCCAGGGCGTCATTCAACTCGTCCACGGTCTTCGCCCGGATCACGTACGCCCCGAAGCTCTGCGCGTTCGCCGCGAGGTCGACGGGCAGCACCTCGCCGGGCTCCTCTTCCGTGTCCAGGCCGATCGAACCGTCCTTGCGGTAGCGGTACTGGGTGCCGAAGCCCTGGGAGCCGACCGAGCGGGAGAGCGCGCCGATCGAGGAGAACCCGGAGTTGTCCACCAGGACCACGGTGAGCTTGTAGCCCTCCTGGATCGAGGTGATTATCTCCGAGCTCATCATCAGGTAGGAGCCATCCCCCACCATGACGTAGACCTCGCGCTCGGGCGCGGCCATCTTCACGCCGAGGCCGCCTGCGATCTCGTATCCCATGCACGAGTAGCCGTACTCGACGTGGTAGCCCTTCGGGTCACGGGTACGCCACAGCTTGTGCAGGTCCCCGGGCATCGAGCCGGCCGCACACACCACCACGTCCTCGGGCCCGGAGAACGAGTTCACCACCCCTATAACCTCGCTCTGCGCCGGCAGAGGACCGTGCCCCAGGGAGTAGAGCCGCTCGACCTCACTATCCCACTCCCGTGAAGCTTCCTCGCTCTGCTCCCTGTACTCGCGCTCCACTTCGAAGCCGGAGAGCAGCCCGGCGAGGGCTTCGAGCGTCGCCCTGGCGTCGCCGACGAGCGCGAGCCCGGCGTGTTTGTGGGCGTCGAGGTCGGCGACGTTGACGTTCACGAAGCGCGCCTTGGGGTTCTGGAAGGCGGTCTTGGAGGCTGTGGTGAAGTCCGTCCAGCGGGTGCCGACGCCGATGACGAGGTCGGCTTCGCGGGCGGCGCGGTTGGCGGCGAAGGTGCCCGTGGCCCCCACGGCGCCCAGGGCGAGGGGATGATCGTAGGGCATCGAGCCCTTCCCGGCCTGCGTCTCCCCGACGGGGATGCCGGTCTGTTCGACGAGCCGCCGCAGGATGGCGGTAGCCTCGGAGTAGATCACACCTCCCCCCGCGACGATCATCGGCCGCCTGGAGCTCCGGATCAGGACCGCCGCGCGCTCTAGAAACTCTTCATCCGGCACCGGGCGCCCTATTAGCCAGACGCGCTTGTCGAAGAACTCCTCGGGGAAGTCGTGGGCTTCGGCCTGCACGTCCTGGGGCAGCGCCAGGGTCACGGCTCCGGTCTCGGCCTGGTTGGTCAGGACTCGCACGGCGGCTAGAGCCGCGGGGATGAGCTGCTCGGGGCGGTCTATGCGGTCCCAGTACTTCGAGACGGGTCTGAAGCAGTCGTTGACCGAGAGGGTGCCGTCGTACGGCGCCTCCAGCTGCTGCAGGACCGGGTCCGGCGCGCGCGAGGCGAAGACGTCGCCGGGCAGCAGGAGGACCGGCAGGCGGTTAATGGTGGCGAGCGCCGCCCCCGTGACCATGTTGGTCGCGCCGGGGCCTATGGAGCTCGTGCAGGCGAGCGTCTGGAGCCGGTTCTTCTGCCGGGCGTAGGCGGCGGCGGTGTGAACCATCGCCTGCTCGTTGCGAGGCTGGTAGTAGGTGAGCTCGTCCCCATACTGCTGGAGCGCCTGTCCAACGCCGGCGATGTTGCCGTGTCCGAAGATGCCGAAGGCACCGGCGAACAGGCGTTGCTCTACCCCGTCGCGCTCGACGTACTGGTTGGCCAGGAACCGGACCAGCGCCTGCGCTGTAGTCAGACGTATCGTGTCCAAGTGATCTCCTCCTCTCCGGTTCAGGCGGTCCTTTCGAGCCGTCTTTGCAGGTAGGCGAGGCTCTTGCGGACGTCGCCGGCGGGTCCTTCGCCTTCGTCCGGCTCGGTCTCGACCACGGTGTCCTGCTCGAGCACGTACCAGCCGCTGTAGCCCGAGCGTTCGAGCCGGACCACCACCTCCGCGACATCCACGTCGCCGTCGCCCAGAGGCCGGAACGCCCCCCGGCCGGCGGCCTCCTTGAAGCTCAACTCTCGCGTAGCTACCCGGCGCGCGAGGTCCCGCTCCACGTCCTTGAGGTGAACATGGCTCACCCTGTCCCCCGCCAGCTCGGCGATCTCGACGGGATCACTCCCTCCCAGCACGAGGTGACCGGTATCCAGACACAGCCCCGTCTCGCAACCCTCGAGGAAGCGCCTGAGCTGGTCGTCGCGCTCGATCACGGTGCCGTAGTGGTGGTGCAGCGCGAGCGTGAGGCCGTGCCGGGCGCAGATCTCCTCGACAATCGAGAGGGACTCGAAGAGCTCCCGCCAGGCGCCGTCGTCCAGCTCGGCGACCTCCTCGTAGCTCTCCGAGCCCGTGGCCGCGGCCAGGACCACCACCTCGGCCCCGGCGGCCGCGAAGAACTCCGCGCGCCTCTCGACTAGAGCCAGCTGCGCCTCGCGCGAGCTGGCGTCGTGCAGCACCACGGGCACGAAACCTCCGACGAGGCTCAGGCCGTATCCGGCCAGGAGGTCGGAGACCTCGGCGGGGTCTTGCGGCAGAAAGCCTTCGGGGCCGGCCTCCATGGCAGCCAGACCGAGCGCCGCCGCCTCGCGCAACACCCGTTCGGCAGGCATCTGGTAGCCCCAGTCCGGCACCTCGATGACCCCCCACGACACCGGAGCGCCCGCGACGCGCGCCTCTTCTCTCACCGGACCACCCCCGCGCCCTCGTTGCTGTAGAGCGCAGGCCGCTCCGGTACCGTCACGCTCTGCGGTGAGCCCGAGCGCAAAGACTCTATGCAACTCTCGGCCGCCACGAGCGCGGCGTATCCATCCCACGCATCCGGACCGTCGGGCTGCTCCTCGTTCCGGATCGCCCCCGTCCACCGTTCCATCTCGGCCACAAACGCCGGCTGGAACCTGGCGAACGGATCCGTGTGGATCCGCTGATACAGGGTCGCGTCGCGTCGCACGACCGCTTCGTCGAAGGGAGCGACGTGCGCGGTCCCGGACTCACAGACCACCTCCAGCCCGACCTCGTAGCCATACTCGGCTGTAACGTAGACCTCGACCGTGGCGAGCACTCCACCACCGACGGACATCTGGGTCAGCTGCAGATCGTAGGCTCCTTCGAGGTCCGGCCTGGTGCTCATCCCGCGCGTGTAAACCTCGTCTATCTCGCTCCCGGACATCCACCTGACGGAGTCCAGGTCGTGGATCATGGAGTCGATCACGACGGACTCCGAGGTAGCCGTCGAGGACATGACATGCGGGTTCCGGTGCCATCCTTTGAATAGCAAGGGAGCGCCTATGGAGCCCGAATCCACGACCTCTTTCACCGCGAGGTGCTGCCTGTCGAAGCGGCGCATGAAGCCAAGCTGGACCAGTTTCGTGCCCAGCTCGACCTCGGCCTCGACGACCTCGAGCGCGTCCTCCGCCGTGGTAGAGAGCGGCTTCTCGCACAGGACCGGCTTCCCGAGACGCAGGCACTCCAGGGTCAGCCCGGCGTGGGTAGCGCTCGGCGAGGCGATCACGACGGCCTCGACGCCGTCGTCCCGGATCATCTCAACGGCATCCCCAAAAACGGGGACGTTCTTACCGGCTACCTTCGCGGCGCGGTCCGCGTCCACGTCGGCGATGGCGGCCAGGCTAGCGCCCGCGACAGCGGATTGCAGGTTCCGGGCGTGCACGCCGCCCATGCCGCCTGCCCCCACGACGCCGACCGAGACCTGCTCGATGCCCGCGCGCTTCCCGGTGTTCACCACCTGATCCTCCTTCAACTCGAATGTCCCGGCGTCATACCGCAGCGCCCCGCCGGGGCTCGTTCCTGCTCCGCCAGAGCGAGATCATGCGCCGGTACCTCTCTGCTACGGAGGAGATGAGCTCTTCGTCACCTATCTCACCGGCCAGCCAGCGGCGCGCCGGGTCGCCGTAGATGGAGCGCCCGATCGCGAACCCGTTGCACAGAGGCTCCGATGCCGCCGCGGCGAAGCTCTCGGCGAGCTCCCCCTCCCCCGCCGCCTGCCCGAGGACGAGCAGACCCGCGCAGTACGGGTCGTGCTCGCGGACCACGTCCCCGATCCTCTTCCACACGCCGGGGTCAGGGTTCGGCGGCAGCTTCCACCAGTCGGGACGCACGCCGATCTCGTAGAACCGGGCGAGCAGCTGCGCCATGCTGCCTTCGTCGTAGGGCATGCCCTGTGGGGCCTGGACCTCCAGGAGCAACCGCCGGTCGTAGTTGACGCAGGCGTCGAAGAGCTGGAATACCCGCTGTTCCTGGAGGTTCATGATCTCCGGTTCGTCCTCCGGGTGCCAGTACAGGTTGCACTTGACCACGTGCTCCTGGGGCCAGGTCCTCAGCGTGGCGGCGACGTTGGGTCCCCCGACGAACTCCACGGGCCGGGACCCGGCCACCTCTACGGCGCGGGCGATCCAGAACCCGCTCCCCGTGAGCTCCTCAAGAGCCTTATCACCGTAGACGTCGTCGAGCAGCACGCCCGCCGCCACCTCCTCCTCGGCCACGCGCCGGAACGCCCTTCCGAGCAGACCCTTGAGCTCACGCAAATTTTCGCGGTCCACCCCGAGCTCGTCGGCTACCTCTTCGAGCTGCCAGCGGTGGTCTATGGCCAGCACGCGAAGCTCCTCGGGGTCGTTGCGGGTAGTCGCGCGGTGGAGGTGACTGAGCCACTCGTCGTCCCGGAGGGAGCGTGGCCTCTCGGGCATGTTCAGGAAGTACTCGAGCTCCTCTCGGGTAGGCATGGCCGGGGAGCACCCGTGCCGGGAGACGACTATGGCGCCGCAGGCGTTCCCGAGGCGCAGGCACTCCTCCAGGGGCTCCTCGCGCAGCCAGCCGGAGAGGAAGCCGCTCATGAAAGCGTCTCCTGCTCCCACGCTGTTGAACACCTCTACGGGGAACCCGGCGACACTCACGCCGCCTTCGACGTCGTCAGGGATGTCTTCCGGGAAGACTATGGCTCCCATCGCGCCGACCTTGAGCACGATGGTCGCGCCGGAGATTTCGCGGATGCTCCGTAGCGCCTCGATGGTGTCGGTAGAGCCGCCGGCGATCCGGATCTCCTCCTCCGTGCCGACAACGAGGTCGCAGCCAGGCAGCGCCGAGCGGTAGACCTCCGTTACCTTCTCGCTCGCGACGAACATCTCGCCGCCCTGTTCGTGTGTGGCCACGCCCCAGAACACGGGCCGGTAGTCCAGGTCGAACACCACCCCGGTCCTCGCCTCGTTCGCGGTTCGGATCGCCTTGACTGAGGCCGCCCGCGGCCCGGAGCGCGAGAAGGGCGTTCCCGTGACAAGCAGCGCCTTCGAGGAGGCGATAAAGTCCGGGGCGATATCTTCCTCCCGGAGAGCGAGGTCGGCGGCATCACCGTAGGCGAAGATCCTCGGGAAGTCTTCGATCGCCCTGACGGCAAGAAGAACGTAGGGGGTGAGATGGTCCGGGTCAAACAGGACGTAGCTCACGTCCACGCCGTTCTCCGCCAGCGTCCGGCGCACGAAACGCCCCATGTGTTCGTTCCCGACGCGGGTTAGCATCGCGCTCCTTACCCCCAGCCGCGCCGTACCGACGGCTATGTTCGTCGCGCTGCCGCCCACGTACTTGCGGAAGGACTGGACGTCCTCTAGGCGAGCTCCCTCCTGTTCGGCATAGAGGTCCACGGAGGTGCGCCCGATGCATACGAGGTCCAGCTCGAATTGTGCCCCTTCGCTCATGCCCCTCCCATCCCAGGCTCCGCTGCCCGCCATCCCAACGGGCCATCACCGGGCACGATCACTTCGACCACCCCTGTGCCGATCTCCGTCGCCATGCTCTCCCTTCCGTCACTGCCGGCCCGACCAACGAGGCGATTCGTTTCCGGCGTGAAGCGCCGGATCAAAGCTCCACCAGCATCATCTCGAACGAGCCGTATTCTATGGCGTGACCGTTATTTTGTGCCGGTTTCTAGGCGCTCTTCTCCCTACGGACG
>JBJMIY010000061.1:0-22999 GCA_045806605.1 Rubrobacteraceae bacterium | reverse complement strand
TGCTGACGGCGTCGATCGCCATCCGGGGTCGCCGCCACGCCTACCGCCGCATGGCGATGTGATGAGCAGCACGCTACGCCCTTCGGGCTCCGCTTGTCAGCACGGCGCTTCGCGCCTTGTCAGCACGCTCGGGCCTTTAGTAAAGGCCCTCGCTTCTCAGCATTTCAGCTTACTCTCTCTGTGCTCAGAGAAGCTGACAAGTCCCCGAAGGGGACGTGCTGACAAGCCGACCGAAGGGAGGCGTGCTAGGCTAAGAGCCGTCGGGAGTATCTCTTGGGTATCGTCGTCCAGAAATACGGTGGTAGCTCGGTTGCGACGGCGGAACACATAAGAGCCGTCGCCGGGAGGGTTGGCCGCGCCAGGGGCTCGGGGTTGGACCTCGTCGTGGTCGTCTCGGCAATGGGGAAGACTACGGACAGGCTCCTGAGGCTCGCGGGCGAGGTGAGCCGGGACCCTTCGCCGCGCGAGATAGACCAGCTTCTGGCGACCGGGGAGGAGCAGTCGGTCGCGCTCCTCGCCATGGCCCTGCACGACATGGGCGTGGCGGCGGCCTCTCTGACGGGTCCGCAGGCCGGGATGACGGTCACGGGACGCTACGGCTCCGGCGTGATCTCCGAGATACGGCCCGAGCGCGTCCACAGGCTTCTCAACGAAGGCCAGGTCGTCATAGTCGCCGGCTTCCAGGGTATGAACTCCTTTGGCGACGTCATGACGCTCGGGCGCGGCGGATCGGATACGACGGCCGTAGCGCTCGCGGCGGCTATCAAGGCGGAGCGGTGCGAGATCTACACCGACGTGGAGGGCGTCTACACCGCCGACCCTCGCATAGTGAGAGAGGCGCGCCGCATACCCGTGATCTCGCCCGAGGAGATGGCGGAGATGTCGTGGCGCGGGGCGAAGGTGATGCACCCGCGCGCCGTGGAGCTCGGGGCCCTCTACGGGGTCGAGATACACGTGCGGTCCTCCTTCGGGGAAGGTCCTGGCACGGTTATAACGGGAGGTACGAGTTTGGAGCACCTGGAAACCCGCGAGACTCTGGCCGGCATTGTCCACGACCTGGACGTCTCGCGCGTGACCCTGAACGGCATCCGCACCGGGCCGGGCACCCTGAGCCGCATCTTCGCGCCATTAGCCGAACGGGGCATCTCGGTTGACGTCATCGTCGAGAGCGGGATCAAGGGCGGAGCGGCTGACGTGGCCTTCACCGTGCGGCGCGCGGACTTCGCGGAGGCGAGGAGGCTCGCGGGCGAGGTAGCCGGCTCCCTGGGTGGTGAGGTCGAGGGGGAGCGGGATCTCGGCAAGGTCTCGGTCGTTGGTACGGGGATGTTGAACCGCCCCGGTTACGCTGCCCGCATGTTCGCTTCGCTCGGGGAGGCGGGCATCCCCATAAGGATGGTATCGACCTCGGAGATCCAGGTTACGTGCGTGTTGCCGGCCGAACGGGTAGAAGAAGCGGTAAGGGTTTTGCACAGGGACTTCGAACTGGAGGAGAGAGATGTTTAGCGGTACTTTCACAGCCCTCGTCACCCCTTTCAGGAACGGGGAGGTCGACGTCGAGGCGCTGGAGGGGATGGTCGAGTTCCAGATCCAGCACGGGGTGAGCGGGCTCGTCCCCTGCGGGACGACAGGCGAGACCCCGGCGATGAGCGAGGCGGAGGACCGCGTCGTCGTCGGGACGGTCGTACGTATCGCTAACGGGAGGGTGCCTATCATAGCCGGCACCGGCTCCAACAGCACGGACATGGCGATCAAGTACACGAAGATGGCCCAGGATGTAGGCGCCGACGGCTCGCTGCAGGTAGCCCCCTACTACAACAAGCCGACCCAGGAGGGCCTCTACAGGCACTTCGCGGCGATAGCCGAGAGCACGGAGTTGCCGCTCGTCCTGTACAACATCCCGGGACGAACGGGCGTGACGATCTCGGCGGAGACGATGGCCCGCCTCGCGGAGATTCCCAACATAGTCGGGGTCAAGGACTCGACCCTCTCGATGAACATGATCAGCGACGTGATAAGGCTCTGCGGCGAGGAGTTCGACGTCCTCTCCGGGGACGACCCGATGACGCTGCCCCTCGTAGCCCTCGGTGGACGGGGGGTGATCTCCGTCGCCTCCAACGTCGCTCCCGGCGCTGTCTCCGACATGGTAAGGGCCGTGCTGGAGGGTGACTGGGAGCGGGGCCGCGAGCTCCACTACGAGCTCCTCCCCCTCTTCCGCGCTCTCTTCGTCGAGACCAACCCCATCCCCGTGAAGACCGCCGCCTCACTGCTCGGCCTTTGCTCAGACGAGATGCGCCTCCCGCTAGTGCCGATGGAGGGCGAGAACCTGCGCGCCTTGCAGGAGACCCTGGACCGCTCCGCCCACCTCCTCCCTACTCCCGAGGAAGTGTGACCCGGACGCCCACCCGCATCGCCGTCGTCGGCGCGGCGGGCCGGATGGGTCGCGAGGTAGTACGCGCCGCGCTCGAGGACGATTCGATCGAGCTGGCCGGCGGCGTCGTCGAGACCGGAGCACCGGAGCTCGACGCCGACATTGGCGAGCTGTCCGGTTGGGAAAGGTCCGGCGTCCTCGCGACTCAAGACCCGCCAGACGACGTGGAAGTCCTGATAGAGTTCACGGTGCCCGATGCGACAGTCGAGCACCTCGCCTACGCGAGACCCGTCGTCATCGGGACCACGGGCCTCTCGGAGGAGCAGCTCGCGCGGGTCGAGGAAGCGGCGAAGAGCGTGCCCATAGTCCTCGCCCCGAACATGAGCGTCGGGGTGAGCCTTCTCAAGGAGGTGGTGCGCGAGCTCTCCGGGAAGCTCGGGACAGGCTACGACGTCGAGATCGTCGAGGCGCACCACAGGAACAAAGTGGACGCCCCTTCGGGCACGGCGCTCTTGCTGGCGCGGGCAGCCGCGGAGGGGCGGGGGAGGAACCTCGACGAGGTCGCGGTCTTCGGGCGCGAGGGCCGAGCGCCGCGCGAGGAGGGTGAGATCGGCATCCACGCCCTGCGCGGCGGCGCCGTCGTCGGCGAGCACCGCGTGGTCTTCTACTCGGACGGCGAAGAGATCGAGATAATCCACCGCGCCCTCTCCCGCCGCACCTTCGCCGCGGGCGCTCTGAGGGCCGCTCGCTTCGCCGCCGGGGCGGAGCCGGGCCTCTACTCCATGCGCGACGTACTGGGTTAGCCGGGGCTCGTTCCGAGCGACGGCCAAGTTCACGGCATCGCTCGCGCGCTGGTTCAGCGGCTCCTCGGAGAGGACGATAGCGTGGTTGCCATCGAGCTCTTATACGATCAGCTGCGATCTCCGGCGGATTCTCCTTCGGCGGAGGTACCTTCGCCCCAATCGGAGAGCAGGGTCTCCACCCAGGTCTGGTCCACGCCCATCGTCTGCGAGATCTCCACCCCGGACATCCCGGAGCGCCGCAGGCGCTCGACCTCTTCCTCGAGGCAGACCTCTCGCTCGTTCTCCGCCACCGACGTCCTCCTTCGATCTCCGGCCATCTACCATGTTAGCGCGAATGGGCAGCGTCCGCGCTACCGAACGCCGCCGGGGCGTGTACACTGGCCCTGGCCTCACTACCAAGATGGCGCCCTGGAGCTGACCTCGGAGGAGGCAGGGAAGGACTTCAGCGAGGAATGCGATTCACCAAGATGCACGGCGTCGGTAACGACTTCATAATCCTCGACGCGGAAGAGGTAGCGGGCCACGACCTCCACGACCTGGCCCGCAGAGCGTGCGACCGGCACTTCGGCGTCGGGGCGGACGGGATACTGATCCCTGCCTCCTCCGAGGTCGCTGACCTGAGGATGGTCTACCTAAACTCCGACGGCTCGCCATCTGAGATGTGCGGCAACGGCATCCGCTGCCTCGCCCGCTACGCGCAGGACCGGGGACTCGTGAGTGGCAACGCCCTCACGGTTGAGACAGGAGCCGGTGTGAAGAAGGTGGTACTGCTCGGTGATTCCTCCCGAGTCGACATGGGCCCGCCCGAGTTCGGCTCCGAGGTTGATCTGCATGGCTTCCGTTTCCTGCGGGTCTCCATGGGCAACCCCCACGCCGTAGCTCTCCTCGAGAGCGAAGAAGAGGTGGAGGCCCTCGATCTCGGATCGGCCGGGCCACCGGTCGAGAGAGATCCTCTCTTCCCCGAGAGGACGAACGTCGAGTTCGGCTACGTCCGGGGAGAGCAGGAGGTCAGGATGAGGGTCTGGGAGCGCGGCGCCGGGGAGACGCTCGCCTCGGGGTCGGGATCGTGCGCGGCGGCGGTCGCGGCGGTCCGTCTCGGGCTCGCAGAGAGCCCTGTGCGCGTGCTGCTCGACGGCGGCATCGTCGAGGTCGAGTGGGCCGGGGAAGGGGAACCCGTCTACATGACGGGTCCTGCCGAGTACGTCTGCGAAGGGGAGTTGATCTAGCGCAGCTCTACAAGGCCGTGGCGGGCGGCGAAGAGGAGCGCCTGCAGCCGCGAGTGCACCCCGAGCTTGTTGAGGATGTTCATCATGTGGGTGCGCTCGGTGTCCACGCTCATGTGCAGCCGCTCGGCGATCTCCTTGTTGGAGAGGCCCTGGCCGAGGGCTTTCAGCACCTCCCGCTCGCGGCGGGTGAGCTGTTCGATACTCGCCTGGGCCTCACGCTCCTCCTCGCGGCTCTGGCCAGCCAGGCGCAGGAGCTCGACGAGCTCCTCCGGCGAGAACAGGGTCTCACCCGCGGCGAGGCGGCGAGTGGAGTCCAGGATCTCATCCACTTCGGCGGACTTGTGCAGGACGCCAGCAGCCCCGGCCTCGACGGCCCTGGCGTGCTCGGCCTTGTCGAGGCTCGCCGTGAGGACCAGCGCCGCGAAGTGCGGGTTGGTCTCGCGCAGGTCCTCGATCAGCTCGACTCCCTCCCCGTCGGGGAGCGAGAGGTCCACGACGGCCAGGTCGGTCTCGCGATCGGCCATCACCAGGCGAGCCTCGGCGACGGTCCCGGCTTGCGCCACCACCTCGAAGTCAGGCTCCTGGTCGAAGACAAGCGCGAGCGTCTGTCTGAAAGACGCGTGGTCCTCGACGAGCAAGAGACGCTGCATTTCCTCCCCTCCACGGGCCTGCAACTCGGATGTAAAGTGCAGATGGAATATACCAGCTTCGGCTACAGAGGTGCGGTTACCACCTCATTTCCGCGCGTTCGAGTACTCGGAGTCCTCGCTGACCAGGGCGGCCAGCGGCACCCGGAGGAGCACCCGCGTCCCCACGCCCCGCTCTCCCTCCACCTCCAGCTCCCCCCCTAGCCCGTGCGCCCGCTCCCGCATCCCTGTGAGCCCCATCCCTGCGGGCTCCCCCGGCTCCAGGCCCCTGCCGTCGTCCTCGACCTCAACCAGCGCCTCGCCGCCGGCCGTCCCGAGGGTCACCCTGGCGCGGCGAGCCCCCGAGTGGCGCCGGATGTTGGCCAGCGCCTCCTGGACGACGCGCGCAACCTCGAGGCTCGCAGGTTCCGAGGTCGACGCCGGGAACCCCTCCTCGACGACCAGCTCGAACGCGCGCTCCGGGGTCATCTGGCGGTTCAACTCCACGATGGAGGCAAGCGTGCGGGCGAGCGTCTGCTCCTTGGCGTTCTCGAGCCGCAGCTCGTAGATTGCGTCTCGCAGGCCCCCCACCGCCCTCTTGAGGGCCTCTATCTGCCTCCCTGTCTCCTCGCCGCGGCCGGGTTCGTCGGAGGGCATCCTCCGGAGGACCTGCAGGGACTGCAGAGCGTACGTGAGGTCCTGGAGGACCACGTCGTGCAGCTCGCGCGCTATGCGGCGGCGCTCGGCCTCTCGGATCTCGCGTAGCGCCCGCTCGGCCTGCTTGCGCTCGGTTATGTCTTCCACCGTACCCTCGTAGCCGACCATCTCACCTTCGTTGTCACGGACGGCGCGCGCGCTTATCGAGACCCACACCACGCCCCCGTCCTCGCGGCGGGCCTGGGTCTCGAACCCGGAGACGAGGCCGTCGCGGAGCATCAGGCGCCTCAGCTCCGTCCGCTGCTCGGGGTCTACGTAGAGCTGCTCCGCGATGTTGGAGACGTTCTCGAGCAGATTCTCGGGCGAGTCGTAGCCGAACATGCGCGCCAGCGCGGGGTTCGCCGTGACGAAGCGCCCCTCGACGGTGGTCTGGAAGATCCCCTCGACGGCGTTCTCGAAGATGTCCCGGTACTTCTCCTCGGCCAGCCGCCGCTCTTCCTCCGCTCTTCGGCGTTCCCTGCGGCTCACCGCCTCCCTGAGCTCGCGCTCTATGGCGGTGTTTAGCCTGGCGAGGTTATCCTTCATTATGTAGTCTTGCGCTCCGGCCTTCATCGCCGCAACCGCGACGTCCTCACCTATGTGGCCGCTGACGATGATGAAAGGCAGGTCTGCGAAGCCCTTGCTCCTGAGCAGTTCGAGCGCTGCCAACGAGCTGAAAGCCGGCATGGAGTGGTCCGCGATCACCAGGTCCCACTCCCGCTCGTCGAGAGCGGTCTCCATGGCCTCCGCCGTGTCGACCCGCTCGCCGAGCGGTTCGTAGCCGCCACGCCGCAGCTCCCGCAAGAGGAGCAGGGCGTCGTCCTCGTAGTCCTCTACGAGCAACACTCTTAGCGTCACGCCCATCAGGCGCCTACCTCGCCCCGCATCGCTGATATGAGTCGCATCTTCTCCATCTAATAGTGCATTCCATTCTATTGTCGCTCCGGCCCAGTGGCAATAAGAAGGCTTCGAGCTACAGGCATCGGGTATCGGGGGCTGTGGAGTGGAGAGGGTCTGGTTCGCCTTCGAAAGCCTCCAGAACGCGACGCTTGCGCTACCGAGGTCCATACCTGAAACCTGATGACTGTAGCCCGAAAACCTGGAAAACTTTCAAAAAATCACTCATTTGCGTGATGTGCGTTGGTTTACGAGGGTGCATAATCGCAGTAAGAAGAACGAGGCGGTGCCACATACCTTCCCCCCTCCTTGGTGGACCGACTCGATCTCACATTAGCGGGTCGGCGCCCCATCTCCCCCCTCCTGGAAGCCGGCCCGTTTCTCTTTTGCGGGGTTGCTGAATCGAAAAATCACTCAAATGGGTGATGCTTGCCAGGTCCGGGCGGGGCTAATATATCAGTGCCCGATGCTGCGGGCATGAGAGCCGGGACGAAAGGAGAGAGATGCAAGAAGAACGCAACCCCGGAGGCCCAACGGAGCCGACCGAACAGATGAGCGCGCAGGATGAGAAGACGTGGTCCGTCGTCGCGCACCTGAGCGTGCTCGCCGCGCTCGTGGGGTTGATGCCGTTCGGGGCGCTACTGGTCTGGCTGCTTTACAAGGACCGCTCCCCACGGGTACGCTTCCACGCCGCCCAGGCGTTCTGGTACCAGGTCGCCTGGATCGTTATATTCCTCGTCTACGCGCTGGTGACGGTAGTCCTGTCCGTGGTAACGATCGGCATGGCTGCCATAGTGCTCGTACCGCTCGCGTTCGTGCTCGCCCTGGTACCCCTGGCGCACGGATGCTACGCGGCCTACAGGGTGAACCAGGGCGAGGATTACCGCTATCCCTTTATCGCCGACAGGGTAGACGGCGGCGCCAGGAGGGTTTTCTGAGAGACGCGGTGGTATGAGGGACAAGATCATACTCCTGGTCGAGGACAACCCCGACGATGAGCTCCTGACGTTGCGGGCGCTCAGGAAGAACAACGTCCTCAACAAGGTTGTGGTGGCCCGCGACGGCGTCGAGGCGCTGGACTACCTGTTCGGAACCGGCAGGTACTCCGATAGGGACACCGCCGTCATGCCGCAGCTGATCCTGCTGGATCTCAAGCTGCCCAAAATAGACGGCCTGGAGGTCTTGAAGCGCCTGCGGGCCGACGAAAGGACGCGGCTCTTGCCGGTGGTTATCCTGACCTCCTCGAGGGAGGAGCAGGACATGCTCGACGGCTACGGCTTCGGCGCCAACAGCTACGTCCGCAAGCCGGTCAACTTCGAGCAGTTCGTCCAGGCCATCGAGCAGCTCAAGCTCTACTGGTTGATCCTGAACGAGGCGCCGCCCGCGGCGGTGTAAGCTTCGTGAAGTCCGGGCTCGATGCGCTGGAGCGTTTGCGCGGCTCCGTGCACGAGGGGCTCGGTCGGACCGCCGTGGCCTACGTGGTGCTGGGCGCGGCGCTTGTGCTCACCGGCCTCGCCTTCCTGTACGTCAGGCACAACGTCGAGGAGCGCGAGCACGAGCGGTTCGAGGAGATAACGGTCTCCACCGAGCGGGCCGTGGACCGCCGCATGCAGATCTACATAGACGCTATGCTCGACGGGCGGGGCCTCTTCGCCGCGAGCGAGTCCGTCACGCGCGAGGAGTGGGAGGACTATGTGGCGGGCAGCGACCTGGAACGCCGTTACCCCGGCATACAGGCGATCGCCTACGCCGAGCGCGTGCCCCTCGAGGGCAGGGAGGCCCACGAGCGGCGCGTCCGCGCGCAGGGCTTCCCTTCCTATGCCCTGCGACCAGCCGGAGAGCGCTACGAGTACTTCCCGCTCGTCTACGTAGCGCCCTCGAAGCCGGACAACCGGTCGTTGGTCGGCTACGACTTCTACTCTAGCCGTGTTAACCGTGACGCCATGGAGCAGGCCCGCGACACGGGTCTACCCCGCGCCTCGGGCAAGGTCGAGCTCGAAGGGACTGGAATGACAGGCTTCCTCGTCTACACCCCCATCTACCGCGAAGGCGCGCCGCAGGCAACCACGGACGAGCGCCGCGAAGCGTTG
This sequence comes from Rubrobacteraceae bacterium, assembly GCA_045806605.1. Taxonomy (GTDB): domain Bacteria; phylum Actinomycetota; class Rubrobacteria; order Rubrobacterales; family Rubrobacteraceae; genus JALYGY01. The sequence continues at coordinate 14,293 of JBJMIY010000061.1, read as the reverse complement.
CAGGGGTTCATCGTCAGCGTGTTCCGCACCGACGACCTGCTCGAGGGGATCTTCGGCGCGCCGAAGGCAGACACGCAGGTCGACCTCGAGGTGTTCGACGGGGCGGAGTTCACCAGGGATGGCTTGCTCCACGACGACGATGGGGTCCTGCACGCAGCGGACCCCTCCTACTCCGCGCACTTCTCCGAGATCGACACCATGGAGGTGGCCGGCAGGATCTGGAGCCTCTACTTCAGCACGCTCCCGAGCTTCGAGCCCGGCTGGCGGAGCAACCTCCCCCTCTTCGTGCTGCTCAGCGGGCTGGCGATCAGCCTGATGCTCTTCGGCGTGACCTGGATGCTCGCGCACAGCCGCATCCAGGCGGAACACGTCGGCCTCCAGCTCGAGGCCACCAACCGCGACCTGGAGGAGACCAACAGGGAGCTCGAGGGGGCCAACAGTGAGCTCGAGGCCTTCTCCTATTCGGTCTCCCACGACCTGAGGGCGCCCTTGAGGAGCATCGAGGGCTTCGCCCAGATCCTCCTCGAAGACCACGCTCAGGGGCTCGACGAAGAGGCCCGGGGCTACCTTCGGAGGGTGCGGGCCGCAAGCAGGCGCATGGCCCTCCTCATAGACGACCTGCTCGACCTCTCCAGGGTTACGCGCAGCTCCCTCACAAGGCAGATGGTGGACCTGAGTGCGCTGGCCCGTGAGATAGCCGCGGAGATCGAGAAGTCCCAGCCCGACCGGAGGGTGAGGTTCGTGATCGCCGACGGCCTCGCCGTCCGCGGCGACCCCCGCCTCTTGCGGGTACTGCTGGAGAACCTGCTCGGCAACGCCTTCAAGTTCACCCAGAAGGAGAGAGAGGCCACCATAGAGTTCGGCGCCGTCACCCGAGACGGAGGTGTCGCCTACTACGTGCGCGACAACGGGGTCGGCTTCGACGAGGCCTACGCAACCAAGCTCTTCGGGGCGTTCCAGAGGCTGCACGGCTCCGAGGACTTCGAGGGGACGGGCATAGGGCTGGCCACTGTACAGCGCATCGTGCAGCGTCATGGGGGGAAGGCGTGGGCCGAGGGTGCGGTCGGAAAGGGAGCCACCTTTTACTTCACGCTCAGGCAATGAAGGGCATTGGGAACAGGCGCCTCCTGAGCCGCCGGGACTTCCTGGCGGGGCTCGCCGGAGCAGCGCTCCTCGGCGTCGCGGGGTGCGCGAGCGAGGAGAGCGAGGGCCTCGCCAGGATCGTCTTCTCTCACGGGGAGGACTCCGAGATCCTGAGGGACCAGATCCGCAGGTTCAACGAGCACAACAGGGGCACCATAGAGGTGGCGCTGCGCCTGGCGCCGGCGGATTCGAGCCAGTACTTCGAGAAGCTCCGCATCGAGTTCCAGGCCGGCCAGACCGACGCCGACGTCATAAGCGGCGACGTCATCTGGCTGGCCCAGTTCGCCGCCAACGGCTGGATCTCCGACATCTCCAGCTTCTTCACGGCTGAACTCCGCGAGCCCTACCTCCCTGCCGAGATAGACTCGAATACCTACGAGGGCGCCGTCTACGGCGTACCGTGGTTCACAGACGCCGGAATGCTCTACTACCGCAAGGACCTCCTGGAGCAGGCCGGCTTCTCCGAGCCGCCGAAGACGGGGGCGGAGATGCAGGAGATGGTGGAGAAGGTCAGGCGGGAGACGGGCACGAGGTACGGCTTCGTCTTCCAGGGCGCAGATTACGAGGGCGGCGTCGTCAACAGCCTGGAGTTTATCTGGAGCTCCGGCGGGAACGTGCTCGATCCACACGACCCCGACGACGTGACCGTCGCCGCGCCGGAGGCCGTCGCGGGGCTCGAGACCGCGCGCGGCATGGTAGCAGATGGGGTGGCGCCGGGGGCTGTCCCCAGCTTCAAGGAGTACGAGTCCTACACGGTCTTCCTGAACGGCGACGCTCTCTTCATGCGCAACTGGCCCTACGTGTACGCGCGCGCGGCGGACCCTTCGCTCTCGCGTGTGGAGCAGGGACGCATCGGGGTAGCGACGCTCCCTGTCGCGCGGCCGGGGAGCACCTCCCACAGCGGCCTCGGCGGATGGAACCTCATGATCAACGCCGCCTCCGAGAAGACGGAGGCCGCGTGGGCCTTTATCCGTTACCTGAGCGCTCCCGAACAGCAGAAAGAGCGAGCCTTGAGAGGCGGCTACCTGCCCACGCGCGAAGACTGCTATGAGGACCGGGAGATCCTCTCCGAGGTGCCGGTCATCACTCTTGGCAGAGACGCCATCCGTAACGTCCGCTCGCGCCCTGTTTCGCCTCTCTACCGCGATATGTCCCTCGCGATGGCCGAGCGGTTCCACGCCTCGCTCTCTGGGACCGTCGCTACAGAGCGCGCCGCGGCCCTGCTCGAGGAAGACCTCGAAAGGATCCTGAGGTGATCCCGGCAAGAAGTCGGAAGAGGCCCCCGAAACAAAAGCTGAAATGCTGACAAGCGAGGGCCTTCTAAAGGCCCGAAGCGTGCTGCTCAGCGGATCTCGACGACGCCGTGGCGCACGCCGAAGACGAGCGCCTGCAGCCGCGAGTGCACCCCGATCTTGTTGAAGATGCTCACGACGTGGTTGCGCACCGTGCCGATGCCGACGTGGAGACGCTCCGAGATCTCCTTGTCGCTCAGGCCGGCGGCGAGCGCCTCGAGCACTTCGAGCTCGCGAGGCGTGAGGCTCTCGATGGCGCGCCGGGCCTCGTAGTCCTGCTCCCTGCGGCGGCCGGCGAGCTGGAGCAGCTCGATCACCTCGTTGGTTGAGAGCAACGGCTCGCCCGAGACGAGCCGCCGTGCCGCGTCGACGACCTCCTTGATGCGCACCGACTTGTGGAGCACGCCGGCCGCGCCCGCCTCGACCGCCCTCGCGTAAGCCTCGCGGTCGGCGGACGCTGTCAAGACCAGCACCGCGCCGTGCGGGTTGGCGGCGCGCAGGTCGCCTATCAGCTGCGTCCCGTCCCCGTCAGGGAGGTCGAGGTCAACGACCGCGAGGTCTATACCTTCGAGCATATCCTTCGCCTCGGCGAGAGACCCGGCCTCAGCTATCACCTCGAACTCCGGTTCCCGGTTGAACATGAAGGCGAGCGGCTCGCGGAAGGTCGCATGGTCGTCGACGAGCAGGACGAAGTTCACCGGCCCGCCCTCAGCTCGAAGCCGAATACCGAGCCCCCGCCCGGCTCGGTATCCAGCGTCAGCTCGCTCCCGTGGGCCTGCAAGATGCGCTTGGATAAGTAGAGACCCAGTCCCGTACCGGCAACCTTCCTGCCGCCCCCGTCACGTCCCCGGCCGAACTTCTCGAAGATGAGGGCCGCATCGTCGGGGTGTACGCCCGGTCCACGGTCCGCCACCTCGATGCGCACGCGCCTTGGCGTTGCGCCAGGCGCCGTGCGGAGCTCGATCGGCGTGCCGTCAGGCGAGTACTTGGCGGCGTTGGACAGCAGGTTCCTGAGCACCTGTCTGATCCGGTGCGGGTCCGCCAGCACCCACCCGTCCGTGGCGCCCTGCGTGACGAGCCGGTGGTCTCCGTGGAGCGTCTCCACGAAGGCCGCCGCGTCTCTCAAGAGCCCGTCAAGAGCCACCTGCTGGAGCTCGATAGCGAAGTCCCCCCTTTCGACGGCCGCGGCCGACCTCACGTCTGAGACTAGTGCCTCGAGCAGGTCGGTCTCGGCCTGGACCCTGTCGAGCGCCCGCGCGCGCTCATCGATGTCCAGCTCGCCCGTCGCCAGCATGTCAGCGTAGCCGCGGATCACCGCGAGCGGCGTGTCTAGCTCGTGGGCCACCATCGCCGTGAAGTCGGCTTTGAGCACCGCGAGCTCCTCGAGGCGCCGATTGGCCTCCTTCATATCCTCCTCCGCCTTCTTGCGCTCGGTTATGTTCTGGTACTGGCTTACGAAGTGGGCCGGATCACCCCGTGAGTCTCGCACTAGAGAGACACTCGATAGAGCCCACACGATGTCCCCGTCGGCACGTATGTAGCGCTTCTCCAGAAGGTCCCTTTCTACGGTGCCTTCCACCAATGCTTGCGTGCGGGCGATGCTGGCCTCACGGTCGTCGGGGTGGGTAACGTCCAGCGACCTCCTGGAGAGCAGCTCCTCCTGGGAGTAGCCGAGCATGTCGCAGAACGCCTGGTTGACCTGGCGGTAGTGGTTATCGAGGCTGACGAGGGCCATGCCGATGGGAGCGTTCTCGAAGGTACTGCGGAAGCGTCCTGCGCTTTCCTTTAGCTCCTCCTCTGCCCGCTTGCGCCCGGTAATGTCCTGCTTGATGCCTTGCCAGTAAAGCGGCCGGCCAGCCGCGTCCCTGACGAGAACCGCGCTCTCGTGCACCCACACCGAGCGACCGTCGTGGGCGATCATGCGGTACTCCATATCGAAGGGTTCGCCTCTCTCGTCAGTACGCTGGTTTTCTGCCATCACCTCTTGCAGGTCTTCGGGGTGGATCAGCTTGTTCCAAAGCCCACGGTCATCCACGAACTGCTGAGCCTCATAGCCCAGAACGCCTTCTACCTGCGGACTTATGTACACCACAGGATAAGTCGTGTTCTCTTCGTAGCTTGGCTCTACTATGAAGGCGATTACCGGCATGTGCTCCACCAGAGTGCGATAGCGGGTCTCAGCCTCTAGCTGTTTTCTCTCCGCTTCCTTACGCTTGGTGATGTCGAGCATGAATCCTTGCCAGTAGCGGGTTCCGCTCACCTCGACCAGCACCGATTCGTTACGCACCCACTTTGTTTGCCCGTCTCGGTGGACCACGCGGTACTCCGTCGCGACGACCTCACCCGGCTCGCTGGCCTCCTCCTCGGACTGCAGCCGCTGGCGGTCGTCCGGGTGTACCATCTGCCACCTGAGATCCGGGTCCTTGCAGTCCTCGGTTGAGTAACCAGTCAAGGTCTCTATCTGAGGGCTCATGTACATGGCTGAATCGGGGCTCCCGATCTCCTGGATGTAGACGACGGCAGGCATCCGCTCGACCAGTGTGCGGTACTTTTGCTCGGTATCCTGGAACATCTCTTCGGCCCGCTTGACGTCTCTTGTGAGAGTTTGAGCATAGACACCAAATGCGATTAGCAGGATTATGGTTACAAGCCGCATCCATAGTGCGTTGGGATCCCCGGAAGCGAATAACCGCTCGATGTAGGTAGCACCTTCATGCGCAGAATCGAAGAGATCCAGGAAAGATTCGGTTATCCAGTAGAGGATCGCAAGCCCGACCCCCACCGCAATGAACCTGTACTCTACAAGTAGCCGTTTCATAATCCCATCCCATCCCGGCTTGCTGTACCTGCGCTCTGGCGCGAGCGGAGCTTTGCGAGCATGGACGCGCTCGGGTTCATAAAATTGCACACTCGGCGACGCCACAGGGAGCCTCGCGCTGAGCGTAAGTGCGACACGGCGCTCGGCAGAGGCTAGGACCAGCCAGCAGCACTGGACTCTGCTACGGTATCTGGGCGCATAACGTTTCCTTCCTACCACCCGTCTCTGAGGGAGAGCTTTCGCTAAAGCTCTACCGCTGTTCGGTAGCCTGGCTGCCTCCCCAACAACAGGCTGCCGTTATGAAGGCCCGCGGCTTTGCGCTAACCCGACTCGCGGCGGGGTTGGCTTTCTCGCAGCGCTTTCGAGGTGCGACCACGTTCACCTCATCCTCGCATGAAATGCGATTGCGCACAAGAATGAGAGCCACCTCCACGACTCGAACCCTTTCTCCGACCTCCACGTTAAGGTGGAGCTTGCCGGCTACAAAGTCTCCCTGCGTCGACGCTCCAGTCCGTAGGGGTGGCCGGTGTGGAGGCGCTCTATAGAGCTTATGGCGTCTATGCGCTCCAGGGCTAGGGTGTCGGCTGCGACGTGGGTGGGCACGCCGTCGCGTTTGGCGATGGCGATGATGCTCTTCATGGAGTCGTAGATGCGCATGACGCGCTTGGTAGCCCGCTTCTCGTTGTAGCCTTCGAGCTCGTCGGCGACGTTTATGAGCCCTCCGGCGTTAATGACATAGTCGGGCGCGTAGAGGATGCCGCGCTTGGCGAGCGCCTCGCCGTGGAGCGGCTCGAGGAGGACGTTGTTCGCGCTGCCGGCGACGATGGAGCACCGGAAGTTCGGCAGGGTCTCGTCGTTGACGACGGCCCCGAGGGCGCAGGGGGCGAACACGTCGCACGGGATGGAGAGGATCTCGTCAGGCTCGATAGGCTTCGCCCCGAGCTCTTGCTGCGCGTGCTCGACGACCTCCTCGCGCAGGTCGCTCACGAAGAGACCCGCCCCTTCTTCGTGGAGTAGCTCGCACAGGTGCCAGCCGACGTGCCCGAGCCCCTGCACCGCCACCGTCCGGCCCTCCAGGGAGGCGTCGCCGAATACCTCCTCGGCGCAGGCCTTCATCCCTTGCAGGACGCCCAGAGCGGTGAAGGGCGAGGGGTCGCCCGAGCCGCCGTGGGTCACGTCCACGCCTACGACGTGGGAGGTCTCGATGCGGATGTGCTCCATATCTTCGGTCGAGGTGCCGACGTCTTCGGCGACGATGTAGCGGCCTCCCAGAGTCTCGAGGTAGCGGCCGAAGGAGCGGAAGAGCTCCTCGGACTTGTGGCGCTCGGGGTCGCCGATGATGACGGACTTCCCGCCCCCGAGGTTGAGGCCGCTCGCGGCGGCCTTGTAGGTCATGCCGCGCGCCAGCCGTAGCACGTCCACGACGGCCTCGTCCTCCGAGTCGTAGGGGTACATCCGGCAGCCGCCAAGCGCAGGCCCGAGCGTGGTGTCGTGGATCGCGATCACAGCCCGCAGCCCCGTGGCCTTGTCGTGGCAGAAGACGAGCTGCTCGTAGCGGTACTCGGCGAGCTTCTCGAAGACCTGCACACCGTCTCCTTTCCCTCGTCCGGAGTTCCCTGTATTTTACTACCTTCATCCTCGTTACCAGCGGAAAACCGCCGGTTTTGCGCGTGCTAGAATGCCTGCTGGTATGCAGGGTGAGAGGCTTGGAGAAGGCACGACCGCGGGGAAGATCGAGGGCCTCGAACGCCTGCGCGAGGCGGCGGCGAACCCGGCTCCGGAGCAGGCCGTCGAGCGCCAGCGCGAGCGCGGGAAGCTCACCGCGCGGGAGCGCATCGAGCTGCTGCTCGACCCGGGCACCTTCGTCGAGCTCGACCGCTACAGGGTACACCGCTCGCACAACTTCGGGCTCGAGGAGAACAAGCCTCTGGGCGACGGTGTGATCACCGGCTACGGGGAGGTGAGGGGGAGGAAAGTCTGTGTCTTCTCCCAGGACTTCACGGTGTTCGGCGGCTCTCTGGGCGAGGTGTACGCGCAGAAGATCTGCAAGGTCATGGACCTGGCTCTGAGTACCGGATGCCCGATTATCGGGATCAACGACTCCGGCGGGGCGAGGATCCAAGAAGGCGTTGTCTCGCTGGCCGGCTACGCCGACATCTTCCACAGGAACGTGCTGGCTTCCGGGGTCATACCCCAGATCTCCGTCGTCATGGGGCCCTGCGCCGGGGGCGCGGTCTACTCCCCCGCGATAACGGACTTCGTCTTCATGGTCGAGGAGACGAGCCACATGTTCATAACCGGCCCCGACGTCATAAAGAGCGTCACGGGCGAGGAGGTCTCCTTCGAGGACCTCGGGGGAGCCGGCACCCACAATACCAGGAGCGGCGTCGCCCACTTCGCCGCCCCCGACGAGGAGACGTGCCTCTCGGACGTGCGCTACCTTCTCTCCTTCCTCCCTGAGAACAACCTGGAGACCGCCCCATACTACGAGCCGGCGGACTCACCGGAGCGCATGGACGAGGAGCTCGCGACCCTCGTCCCGGACTCTCCCCAGAGGCCATACGACATAAGAAGGGCTGTTGAGCTCGTCGTCGACGATGGGGAGTTCTACGAGGTGCAGGAGGGATGGGCGCAGAACCTGGTAGTGGGCTTCGCGAGGCTCGACGGGCACGCGATCGGGGTGGTAGGCAACCAGCCGATGGTGCTCGCAGGCACCCTCGACATAGACGCCAGCGTCAAGGGGGCGCGGTTCGTGAGGTTCTGCGACGCGTTCAACATACCCCTCCTCACGTTCGTCGACGTGCCCGGCTTTCTGCCTGGGACCGATCAGGAGTGGGGCGGCATCATCCGCCACGGGGCGAAGCTCCTCTACGCTTTCTCCGAGGCGACGGTGCCCAAGATGACCGTCATAACCAGGAAGGCCTACGGCGGAGCCTACGACGTCATGTGCTCCAAGCACATCGGGGCGGACGTCAACGTCGCGTGGCCTACAGGCGAGATCGCGGTCATGGGGGCGCCTGCGGCCGTCAGCATCATCTTCCGGCGTCAGATCGCAGAGGCGGAAGACCCGGACGCCAGACGCGAAGAGCTCATCGCATCTTACGAGGAGCAGTTCAACAACCCGATGGTCGCTGCCGAGATGGGCTACATAGACGATGTCATAGACCCGCGCGAGACCCGCCCCTATCTCATCAAAGCCCTCCAGATGGTCGCGACCAAGCGCCCCGAGCGCCCGCCCCGCAAGCACGGAAACATCCCGCTTTGAGGGTCGAACCGGCCCCGACGCCAGATGAGGCCGCTGCCATAGTGGCCGCGCTGGAAGCGCTGCGCGCCAGAGAGCCGGAAGACAAGCATGCTCTCAACCGCAGCCGCTGGAGGCTCGCGGGGCTGCTCGGGCACGAGGTGCCGCCGGGAATGAAGCTGGAAGGGTCCCTGTGGTCCTACTCGAGCTGGGAAGGGATGACCTGAGGGTGTTCGAGAAGGTTCTGGTCGCCAACCGCGGCGAGATCGCCGTCCGCATCATCCGGGCTCTTCGGGAGATGGGCGTGGCGAGCGTCGCTGTCTACTCCGACGCGGACCGGGAGGCGCTGCACACCCGTCTCGCGGACGAGGCGTATCACGTGGGCCCGACTCCGGCATCGGAGAGTTATCTGAACGTCGAGAGGCTGGTCGATGTGGCGAAGAAGAGCGGCGCGGAGGCGGTGCATCCGGGATACGGGTTCCTGGCGGAGAGCGCTACTTTCGCGCGGGCGGTCACGGAGGCTTATCTGGTCTGGATCGGCCCTCACCCCGAGGCCATAGAGGCGATGGGGAGCAAGGTCGAGTCAAGACGCATCATGGCGCGCGCGGGCGTCCCTATCACACCCGGCACGGAAGAGCCGGTCTCGTCCGCCGATTCCATCTTCGAGTTCGCCGCTGACCACGGCTATCCCGTAGCGGTGAAGGCCTCGGCTGGTGGCGGGGGCAAGGGCTTCGCCGTAGCCAACGGCAAGAGAGAGGCGGAGTCTGCCTACTCGAGGGCGAGCCGCGAGGGCGAGGCGTACTTCGGCGACGGGTCGGTGTACCTCGAGAAGTACCTTCCCCACCCGAGGCACATCGAGATACAGGTCTTGAGGGACAGGCACGGTAACGCTGTGCATCTCGGTGAGCGGGACTGCTCCATCCAGCGCAGGCACCAGAAGCTCGTCGAGGAGTGCCCCAGCCCCGCTATAGACCCGGGAATGCGCGAAGAGATGGGGCGGGCGGCGATCCACGCGGCCGAGGCCGTCGGCTACGACAACGTCGGCACGGTCGAGTTCCTCGTGCAGGACGACGAGTTCTTCTTCCTCGAGATGAACACGAGGGTACAGGTCGAGCATCCCGTGACCGAGGAGGTCACCGGCATAGATATAGTCCAGACCGGTATCCGCATCGCCGCCGGGGAGCCGTTACGGTTCTCGCAGGAAGACGTCTCGTGGCGGGGACACGCCATCGAGGCGCGCGTAAACGCCGAGGACGCGGGCCGGGGCTTCGCCCCGAGTCCCGGCGCGGTGACCCTCTATGAGGAGCCCGGCGGACCGGGCGTCAGGGTAGACTCCTCCTTGAGGGGGCCTGGTGTCGTGCCAGGGGCATACGACCCGCTCTTCGCCAAGCTCATCGTGCGGGGCGCGAACCGGGACGATGCGCTGCGGAGGCTCCGCCGCGCACTCTCGGAGTTCATGGTAGAGGGGATCTCGACGACGCTCCCATTCCACAGGGCGCTACTTGAGGACGAGGTCTTCATCTCAGGCGAGTACACGACCGGCTTCGTGGCCGAGCGGCTTTCGGTGATGGAGATCGAGGCGTCGCCCGTTACGGGAGCGGCGGCGGAGGCACCCAGGGGGAGCAGGGAGGTCGAGGTCGAGGTCAACGGCAGGCTCTTCAGGGTCCGCCTCTACGAGGGGGAGACGCGCGAGAAAGCGGTTCCCCCGCGGCGCAAGGGCGGGGTGACGCAGCGGGCGACTATGGGTGGTGGGGCGGTCCTGGCCCCGATGCAGGGGACCATCGTCAAGGTGCTCGTCGAGGAGGGGCAGGAGGTAGAGGCGGACGAGGCGGTCTGCCTCCTGGAGGCGATGAAGATGGAGAGCGAGATCCGGACGCAGCGCGCCGGCAAGGTCAAAGAGGTCCTAGTCGAGGCCGGCAAAACCGTCCGATCGGGCGAGCCGCTCGTAGTCCTCGAGTAGACCACGAGCCCCGGATGCTCGAGCACTCAGGAGACTACGAGTGGCGAGTTGAGGGTGAAGAGGCCGAGCTGGTCGTCTACGCTTCCGCCCCCGGCGTTGCCGAGACCGCCTTCGAGCGCATCTCCTGGATCACGCGCCTCCCCGGCGTCGAGAGCCCGGTTTGCGCGGCCGCCTCTCCCGAGGGCCTCGGCTGGGCCGCCGTCTCGGCCTCGCACGCGGCTCCGGAGCTGACCTCGGTACCCGCCCGTAGCCTGCTGCTCGTCGCCGACACCCCCGCGGAGAGCCTCCGCGTGCCGCCGGGGGAGGTGATGAGCCTCATCTTGCGCGATTTCGGTGAGGTAGGCTTGCCGGCCCTGAACGAAGCCGGCTTACGCAGGATCTGCGAGGCGGGAGCGCGCGCCGCGGCTGAGGACGGCCTCATCGAGGAAGAGGATCTGCCGCTCCTCGATCCCGCCGCCGGCGACGCCGATGCGCTCGGGCGCAGGGCGCTCACAGCCGGGCTGCGGGAATGGGATGGTCCGATCGAAGTGGACGTGACGGTAGTGGCGGAGATACTGGATGCCGAAGGGGCGGAGACCCTGAGGCTCGAGCCGGGCATGCTCGCGCTGGTGGTATCGGCGGTGGCTGGCGACCTCGGCAGGCTCGCCCTCGCCGCGCACAGGGCCCGGATCCTTGGCAGGATACGGGGCGGAACGGACTTCGGCGCGGAGGACGATCTCCCCGCCGCGCCAGCGGAGACGGAGGAGGCGGCCGACCTGCTGGCGGCCGTGCGGGCCGCTTCCAACTTCGCCGATGGCCGCGCCGCCCGGACCCTGTACGCGCTGCGGCGGGTGCTCGAGGAGGTCGCCGGGCGGTTGAGCCTGCGGGCCGCGTGGAGGGTCGGCGGGATCAAGGACCGCGAAGGTTCGCTCGTGCACCGGAGGTACCTCGCGGCGGCGGGTGGGGGGAAGGCTGTGGTCTCGGGTGGTAGCGTCGCGGCGGGGACGGGTAAGATGTTCGGGAGCGTGCCCCCGTTCGGCGCTCCTGAGGACGACGGACGTCTTCCCTGGGAGGAGGCGGGGGTGTTGGAGCGTTGGGCGGAGCTGAGCCCGCCGGAAAGTAGGGCATGAGAACGTGGACTTGCTGATGGTGCGCGACCGGGACACGGGTCGCTTTGTCTACACCGAGCAGCTCGAGCGGCGCCCAGGGGAGACACCCTGGGAGTACGTCCGCCGTAGCGTCCGCCGGGAGGCCCGGATCCGGGAACGCTTCAGGGAGGAGAGGCTCCAGGTGATAGTGGGGTGGGGAGCCGGCTCCGTCGACGAGTTCCTGGAGTCCTACCCCGAGTACGGGCCCGTGCAGAAGACCGACGGCGAAGCCGGAGGGAACGCAAGGTAATGAGAGCTCGCCTCCCGGCGTGTCGCCATGTCGACCACCGGGAGCGTAAACTTCATCGTCGAGGGCGCGTCAAACTCACCATCCGCCTCGGCCGGCTCGCCGCTGTTAGCGAACGACCACCTTTTCGCAGCTGTTGGCCGCTTCGATCGTGGCGTCGACGTAACACCAGTCGAAGCCTGAGCCGCCGACGGCTGCATCCTTGGTGTCGCCGTCGTCGACGTAGACGAAGTCGTCGCCTCCGTAGCCGTAGAGCTGGTCCTGGTCTCTCGAGTAGGTGTTGGCGTGGAGTCGGTCGAAGTTGCCGAAGGCTCTTATGAGGTCCGACTTGCGGTCGCCGATCCTCTCGTAGATGACCTCTCTGTTGGCGTTGCCGTAGCAGGGCTTGGAGTAGCACTGCTTGGAGACGGTGGCTGGGGGCGCTGACGCGGGAGGCGCGGAGGATTGCGCCATCACCGCGCTGACCGTCCCCGCGACGAGTGCCGCCGCCACAGCCAGAACCATCACTACTTTCGTGCGCATCTATTCTTTCCTTCCTCTAGTAGTGGAGAGGCGCCTAAGAAGCGCCGCGCCGCAGCGTGAAGGCCAGGGCCGCAACGCCGGATACCACAAGTGCCAGGGCCGCAGCCGAGGCGAGCGTCGAGATCCACGGGGGACCGCCTGTCCGGGCCAGCGCACTGGCGCTTGCACTTGCGGTTGCACTGGCGCTTGGCGGCTCGCTGGACGCCGCAGAGATCGTGGCGGCGGCGGTGGAGCCGGCGGTCGCGGTCACGGCGACGCTTGCGGACGCGCTGGCGGAGCCCGAAGCGGAGGCATCCCCTCCGGACGCCTGAGCCAGGGCGGGGGACGCGATCAGCACCACCGTCAAGGTGACCGTGACCAGCCACAACGAAAGCTTCCTACTTGACAGCACCTGTCATTCCTCCCTTTCCTCGAGTGCACCCAACACCATTCCAAGCATAGCAGGCATCAGATATTTGGCGCAATCCATACATGCCGTCTACCAGCCTTGCATGATCGCTGAATCCTGGAAATCCCCGTTCAGGAATGCGGGTGGGTATTGGTTACAGGGTGGACTGGCGGGCCGGGGCGTGCGTGGGTACCGGGCGACGATCAGGGATGTTGAGCATCTCCTCGTCGCGCACGGTAGCGGCGGCGAGGCGCCGATCGGGCTTCCGTTACTTGAAGTCCTCGGGGGAGACCTGGTTCATCCAGTCCTTGAACTTGTCCACGACCTCGTCCTCTGGGGTCTCCTCCATCGCCTCCTCGAAGACTACGGCGGCCTCCTCGATCACTTCGTCTGCGGCGAAGATCTCCGCTCCGGCGCGCACCGCGAGGGCTATAGCGTCGGATGGACGGGAGTCGATCTCGACGGTGCGTCCGTCTATCTCGACGCTTATGACAGCGAAGAAGGTCGAGTCCCTAAGCTCGGTCACGGTGACCTTCTCCATCGAGCCGCCGAGCTCGGAGACCAGGTTGACGGCCAGGTCGTGGGTCAGGGGCCGGCTGAACTCCTGGTTCTGGAGCTTCATGAGGATCGAACGCGCCTCGGGCTGGCCGATCCAGATCGGCAGGTAGCGGTTCTCGTCCTCGACCTTGAGGATGACTATCGGGCTGGAGGAAAAGAGGTCAAGGTTGATCCCGTATATGGACATTCTGGTGAAGCCGTCGGCGCTCACTAGCTATATGCTCCTCTCACAACGCGAAGCGTAGTGACTTTCTGATACCGTGCCGATTGTACTTCCCGCCTCGCCGGTGTTCAATCGGCTTGTCAGGATCACCCCTGTGTTGTAAATTATCCCAGCGGCAACCTCCGCTTCGGGCCTGTAGCTCAGCCGGTTAGAGCGCTTCTCTGATAAGGAAGAGGTCCCTGGTTCGAGTCCAGGCAGGCCCATCCGAAAAATCCCTTAATTTGCAGGCAAAACGTGGAGCATAAAGAGAGACCCCGAATGCCTTCGGGGCCTTGGTGCAGCAACAGTGCAGCAACGCGATTTTCTCTCTACGAAAGCGCAGCTTCCATCGCCCTCACGGTCTGATCTCCCATGCTCGGCAGGAAGTGCGAGTAGGTGTCCAGGGTCAGCGCAATCGTGGCGTGCCCGAGTAGCTCTTGGACGAGCTTGGGGTAGGTGCCTTGCGAGAGCAGCAAGGTGGCGCAGGTGTGACTGAGATCGTGGAAACAGATGCCCGGCAGCCCAGCACGCTTGAGCAAGGGCTTGAAGGAGCGGTTGCGGAGGTTGGAGGGGTTGATGAGGATGCCCTCGCCTCTCGCTATACCCTGATATCGATGTGCCCGCAATAAGGTCTGCTGACGCCGTATAAACACTCCAAATAGCGCTTAGATAAAGGGATGGGGGGTCAGCGTGCACGCCTTTCTGCATGGTGGTAGGGCTGTGGGGTCTCGAAAATCTGCGTCAATTTTGAGGTTCGGCAACCGAAGTGAACCACTCGTACGCAGCGGAGTAGTG
>JBJMIY010000060.1:0-3430 GCA_045806605.1 Rubrobacteraceae bacterium | reverse complement strand
GGCGGTGACAGGGCTCTCCGACTGGCGCTACCTGAGCGGAGGGTCGAGGAGGATGGGCGTGGCGCACGGGGTCCTCAACATGATCGGGCTCGCGCTCAACGTGACCTCGCTCCTCCTCAGGGTTGCGGGGCGCCGTAACGCCGGGCGCCTTGCCTTCCTTGCCGGCTACTCCGTCAGCGGCATGGCCGCGCACCTCGGGGGTGAGCTCTCCTACGACTACGGCCTGCGCGTCAACCGGAACGCCTTCGTTCCCGATGGTCCCGAGGATTACATGCAGGTACTGGACGAAGAAGAGTTGCCGCGGAACGGCACGCGCAAGGTCGAAGTAGACGGGGTGGGAATCCTGCTCAGCCGCTCCTCGGGCGGCGAGGTCTGCGCCATCTCCAGCGTCTGCGGCCACCTCGGCGGGCCGCTGGAGGAGGGTAGCCGCGAGGGGGACACGGTGGTCTGTCCCTGGCACGGATCGCGCTACGACCTGTGCAGCGGGAAAGTCCTGGAGAGCCCGGCCGTCTTTCCGCAGTCTCGCTACGAGACAAGGGTGCGCGAAGGCAGGATCGAGGTGAAAGCTGCCGAGGAGAACGTCCAGGAGAAGGTTATGTAGGCGTCAGGTCTGAAGCCCTAAAGCTAGCGCTTCTCTAGAGTCTCCAGCGCCTCCGCGGCGGCTCGACGCACACCTCGTCCGGCGTCCGTCTCGAAGACCTTCTGCAGGTCGCCGCGCGCCCTGGCGTACTCGCCGAGAGCGGCGAGGGCGGAGGCCCGGTTGTAGTAGGCGATGCCCAGTTTGGGATCCAATTTGATGGCCCGGTCGGCGGCTTCGAGGGCGCCCTGGGGGCTGCCGGAGGCGTCGAGGCTCGCTGCCAGCGCCGAGTAGTAGCGGGGGAGTGGGCGCCGGGAGACGAGGTCTTCATAGAGGCCCGCGGCTTTCTCGTATTCGCCCTTGCGGAAGGCCATCCCGGCGCGGCGCTCGTCGGGGATCACGGCCCTGGACATGACGACCGTAAGCGTCGCGGCCCCCGCCAGGTAGACGAGGAGCACGGGGCCGTAGTTGTAGACGGTCGCCTGGGCCATCACGATCGGCAAGCCGGCCACGAACACGGCGGTGGAGAGCGAAGGGATCATTCGCAGGAAGAAGTCCCTGTAGGCCCGGACGCGCAGCAGGTCCCGGTTCTGGCGGCCGATCACGAACGTGAAGACCGTCAGGATGACAAGGGCGGCGATCGTGGGGTAGAGGATGTTCACGAGAGGTCTTCGAGCATCTTGTTTACGCTGGTGCGGAAGCGGCGCGGGAGGTCCACCTCGAGCGCACTCCTGAGGTCCTTGACCGCGAGGCTAGTCTTGCCCTGCCGCTGCCGGACGAGGGCGCGGTTGTAGTAGGCGATGCCGTACTCGGGGTCGTCTTCGATCGCCCTGGTCGAGGCCTTCACGGACTCGTCGTAACGCTCCGAGGCCCCGAGCGCCGCTCCAAGGAAGGCCTGGTTGCGCGCCAGCGGCTTCTCCTCGGCCAGCTGTTCATAGAGCTCCGCCGCCTTCGAGTAGTCGCGCTTGCGGAAAGCTTTGCTCGCTCCGCGCTCCAGGGAGGAGACCGAGAGGAGGGTGGCGGCGACGATGCCGGCTCCCGAGACGGCCATCCAGGTAAACATGACCCAGTCCTCGCGTAAGGTCTGGACGATAAACAGGCTCAGAGCCATGAGCAGCAGTGCGCCGAAGGGTAGCGCCCGGCGCGCGAGCTCGCCCCATTCCTTCGCCCTGACCAGGTCCCTGTTGGCCGAGTAGATCGTCTGCCACGTCAGGAAGACGAGGAGGAAGACCAGTATGATCGGTATGGCGCCCGAGCCCAAATCCAGTAACTCCGGCTAGAAACCGACCGGCGCGGGCTCGAGCCGCCGCAGCACCTCGAGAGCGGGCGAGACGAGCTTCTCGAAGCCGCCGTCGTCGAGCGCCGGGCGCGAGCCCTGCGCGGAGATGGGATCCTGCAGCTCGATCCAGCTCTTGCATCCCGCGTACGCCTCGCTGTAGGGGAGCTCGACCGGTTCCGCCAGGAGGTAGGCGCGAAGGATGAGTACCGTCAGGGGCTTCTTCGGGCGCCACCTGAAACGGCTCTCCGCGTACTCCGGCGTCCACATGTGGTACTGGTCTATGGCTTCGAGTGACTCCGCCTCGGAGATCTCATACGCCCCCTTGACCTCCGCGAAGGACGTGAAGCGCAATGGCCCGTCGTCCGTGAGGTCGGGGATCTCCTCCATCAACTGCCGGTACTCCGGCTTGATCAGCTCCGGCCTCTGGTGCTCGTAGCCAGGAAGCAGCAGGAAACGCGAGTCCTTGACCGCGAAAGCCTTCTCGCGGATGCCACCCTTGCGGACCACGAGCGCCGTCTCCCCACGCTCTAGCGCCCTGACGGCGACCGCCCACTCCTTCAACGTGTGCCTCAAAGAGCCGTGCTGCGAGGATTCCAAAGAGTACACCTCCGTAGAGATCGCTAGACAACAATTATAGGACCTTACGCCGATGGGGTCCGCTAACCCTGGAGGTTGACACCACACGCCCTGAGCGTAATACTCCGTCTAGCGTAATATTACGTCGTACGTAATTGGTATAGGAGGTAAGGATGGGTGGCACGGATCTGGGGCGGTTCTCTGACCCGGCGCTCTTTGTCCTCGCGAGCCTGGCCGAGGGCGAGAAGCACGGCTACGCAATGATGGAGGACATAGAGGAGATGAGCGGCACCAGGCTCGGGCCCGGCACCCTCTACGGTGCGCTGGCGCGGCTGGAGAGGCGAGGTCTGGTAGAGCCGCTGGGCTCGGAGGACAGGCGCAAGCCCTACCGTCTGACGGCGGCGGGTGCTAGTGCTCTGGAGGAGCGGCTGAGGGATCTTGAGGGCTTCGCTCGCGCGGGGCTGAGGAGGCTGGCGACGACGTGAGGCGGCTTGAGCGATTGTTGGCCGGCCTCTTACCCGCGGGCGTGACGCGAGCGCCGCGATGGTACGCGGGCTGCGCGCCAGGCGAGGCGAGAACTCCGAGGCTGGACAGCAAGGTGCTGTGGTCTCACTGTTAACGGCTTCGCCGCTGGCGGTGAACCTCCGCCGGTAGTTCGAGCATAATATGGTCCTGAACGTTCGAGATTTGACGGGAGGAACCATGTCCCAGCACGAGACCCCGCACCGCGTAGAGCGTGACTCGATGGGGGAGGTCCAGGTCCCTAGAGACGCCCTCTTCGGCGCCCAGACGCGCCGCGCCCTGGACAACTTTCCCATAAGCGACCTGCGCAAGCCGCGCCGCTTCGTGCAGGCACTGGGGGCGATCAAGCTCGAAGCCGCCAACGTCAACCATGAGCTGGGGCTTCTCGACGAAGACCTCAGGGACGCCATCGCCCTCGCCGCCGAGGAGGTCATGGAGGGCGAGCTCGACAACCAGTTCGTCCTGGACGTCTTCCA
>JBJMIY010000059.1:0-6938 GCA_045806605.1 Rubrobacteraceae bacterium | reverse complement strand
TCGCGCCCGAAGCCCGCTCGTGCCGGTAGAGCAACGCCAGTTGGTAGACGAAGACCGCTCCCAGGGCGAAGCGTGCGGTGTCGAGTCTTCCCTTGGTGGGTACCGGCCCGTGCGCCTCGAAGAGGGCCTTGAAGTGCTCGTTGAGGTTCTCTATGGCCACGTGACGCAGCCTGTGCAAGATGCGCCTGACCTCCACGCCCGCGTCGGTGTGCGGATAGGGTCCCCGCCGCCCGCTGGCCACCAGGAACATCTCCCGTGCCAGGCAAGCCCGGCGCACGTTCTTGGCGTTGTAGTGCGTGTCCCCCAGCACGAAACGCGCTTCGTAGGGCAGCTCCTCGATCAAAAGCGGGGCGATGCGGCCGTCGGGGGCATTGGCCGGGGTGAGCCTCGCGGCCAGCGGTATCCACACCCCGGCCACCGTGCACGCCAGGTGAAGCTTCCAGCCGTAGACCCACCCGTGCCAGCCAGACTTGGTCCACCCGGCTTCAGTGTCGATGGAAGAGTGGGGCACGATGCCCGCTTCCCTGTCCTTCTTGTGCCACACCCCGCCGCTGGCCCTCAGGATGGTGGAGTCTATGGCCACCGCTCGCCCGCATCTGGCCCACGGCTCGATCAGCGCCACCAGGTGGCGACCCAGCAAGCCGATCCTTTGAGGCAGGGTATCCGGCAGGGAGCGCAGCCTCCTCTCGAAGGTGCGCCTCGCAGGGAAGCGCCCGTCCTCGCCGAGCACTTCGCGCAAGGAGCGCATCTCTTCGGTGGGCTCTTCGAGCACCGCAAGGAGCTCGCCCACCTTGTTGAGGCGCCTTACGATCATGATCACAAGCGCCTTGAGGAAGAGGTCGTCCGAGTAGAGGCGCGGCCTGCCCCGCCGCGGAGGGGCGCTAGGCGGTGCCGGAGGGACCGGGAGGCGGTCGACCAGGCGCACCAGTTGGACAAGGACGGACTCTTGGGCGATCATGGATGGGCCTCCGAGGGTCGCGTGCTTGGACACACGCCATGCTCGGGGGCTTTCGGGTCCCGGTCAAGTCGGCTCCCGGCCCCATCGGATATTTATGACCAACCCTCAGTTAGTCGGGTGAATAGCGAGAGCCGAGGAGTTGCTAGCCATCGGCTACCGAGGCCACCCGGGTGGTCGCCAAACCATCCTCGGAGAGCCACACGGTGGACGTATGTACCCACTGCGCCTTGCGTCCCGGGGGGCAGCCAATTGTATGTCTCCTCCTCGAGCACGCCCGTCTGGACCACAAGCGGTCTCTCTGCCGAGAGCCGCGTCACCTCCCTCTGGCGCTCCACGGCCTCCTCGGGGTCTATACCGACTACCCAATCGAAGGAGGCGCACACGGTGGCTCCGCCGCTTTAGGCAGCCTCCTCTTGGAAGCGCCTGCGTGTCTCCGCGTTGCCTAGTAGGACTCGTCCTTATACGCTAGACTCCGAGCTGACGGGCCAAGTCGACAAGGTCGGTGGCGACCAGGTCGAAGGAGGGGTCGGCGGTCAGGTCCGGCACGGCGTGTGGCCCGTGCTCCAAGGGACGCATGACGAAGGCCGTTTTGAAGCCCAGCTCCCGCGCGGCGCGCAGGTCGTTCTGATGGGCCGCCACCATCATCACCTCGTTGGGTTCCAGCATCAGGAGGTCCAGCGCCATCGTGTAGACTCTGGGGTCGGGCTTGTAGGCTTGGGATAGTTCAGCAGAGAAGATCAGGTCCCACGGTAGGCTGGCGTTTTTTGCCATGTCGACCAGGAGCCGCACGTTGCCGTTGGAGAGCGTCGCGAGCACGAAGCGCGTCTTTAGCCTGGTGAGTCCGACGACGGAGTCGCCCCAGGGTTGCAGGCGGTGCCACACGCCGTTGAGGTGCTCCTTCTCCCCCTCAGGGAGGCCCCTGATGCCGAACTCCTCGAGCAGCTCGTCGAGCGCTGCCCGGTGGAGAGCGTCGAGGTTGGTCCACGGCAGCTCCCCGCGCATGACGCGGTCCATAGACGGGCGGTAGCGGCCGCGCCAGGCGTCGGCGAAGGCAGCCCAGTCGACGTCGAACCCCCTGGCCTCGCCGAGCCGTTTGCCCTCCGCCACGATCGTGGTCCGGTAATCGACCACGGTCCCAAAGACGTCGAACGTAAGCGCCTTGATCTCTTCGAGGGCCGGTTCCATCCGCCTCACTCCTTCCGATCTCCCGCAGATGTCTTTCGGTCGTCTCCGGGGCGCACGATAACGCATACCGGAACCCGCACCAAAACCTCCGCCCAGAGCTTGGGGCGGACAAGACGGGCTGCTGCCCCTTAGCCCCGCGGGCGACGCGTAACATCCTCCGGAGGACCTCGTTTACCTCTTGCGCGGCATGGGGCACGAGATGGGGATCGACCTCGACGTCCTCATCGTGGTCGCTGAGTGGATGGCGGAGAGGCTCGGCAAGGCCGCCCGCAGCACCTTCGGCTTGCCGAATCGGTCAGCGAGCCGCCCCATCCACGCGGAGCTGAAAGTGCCCGCCAGGGACCGCCGGCTCTCAGGATCTCCCCGCCACGCCCTCTCCCCGGAGTGCGGCGTCGGGATTCGGCCTCGTGCCAACGAGCCGTCCATTCTCGCGACGGTCCAACCGATCACGCAGCCCCATCGTCGCCGGCGAGGGGAGAGACCGCCCAGTCCTGCAGACTCGTCTCTTCGACCGGGGTTCCGTTCAGGCATCCGCGCTTGGCCTCATCTTCCCTACCTCCCCCGAAACCTCGGCTCGCGCTTCTCCAAGAAGGCGCTCAGGGCCTCCTTTGAGTCCTCCGTGGACTGGGCGATTGCCATGTGGGACGAGACGAGGTCGAGGCTCGTGCGCAGGTCGCTGCGCACCGACTGGTAGACGGTCCGCTTGATCATGCGCGTCACCAGCGGCGGGCCCGCGGCGAGCTGCTCGGCGAACCGCCGCGTCTCGTCCGCGAGCTCCTCGTCCTCGTAGACGCGGTTGACGATCCCCACCCTGTGGGCCTCCACGGCGTCCACGAAGTCGCCCGTGAGCAGCAGCTCCAGCGCCTTCGCCGTGCCCACGAGGCGCGGCAGAAAGTACGCGCCACCGTCACCCGGAACCAGGCCGACACGGACGTAGCCCTCCGAGAACCGGGCCGAGCGGGCCGCGAAACGCATGTCGCACATGAGAGACATGTCCATGCCTGCGCCCACGGCGGCACCGTTGACGGCCGCGATCACGGGCTTGTCCAACTCCTCCAGGGCGTAGATGACGCGGTGGACGTGATCCGTCAGGAAGGCCTTCCGGTCATATGGGGTTGGCTCGCCCGGGGCGAGACCCCCAAGGTCCCCGCCTGAACAGAAGGCGTCTCCCGCCCCTGTGAGGACTATCGCGCCCACGTTACCGTCGGTGCGGGCCTCGCGGTAGATCTCCGCCCACCGGTGGAGCATCTCTAGCGTGAAGGCATTCTTCTTCTCGGGGCGGTTCAGCAGGATCGTCCCGACCCCATTCTCCACCTGATACTCCAGATCCGCCATGTCATGCTCCTCTCCTGGTTGCGCCGTGTCGAAGGGGCCAGCTACCCGAGCGCCGGCGGCGGGGCTGTGAGGATTCATCCCGAGCCATCCCCGCTCCCCCAGCTTGCGGCTGAACTCGGGCGAATACTCGCCGAGCCAGGAGTCACAGCGCGGGGAGAAGGCCCCCGCCGTGATCTCGCAGGAGAGAAACTCCCTTACCTCGGCGCGGAGTTCCTCTGCCGAGCCCGGTAGCCCGACCGTCGGGAATCGTATACCCGCGGGCATCCTAGCGCACCACGCCTTTGTCCCGGAGCGCGGACACATCCTCGTCGGTGTAGCCCAGCTCTCGCAGTATCTCGTCGGTGTGCTCCCCGTAGGCGGGCGGCGCCGCGGTCTTCCTGGCCTCCATCGCCGAGAACTTCATCGGCTGCCCGATGATGCTTATCTCGCCGAGTGTCGAGTGGGTCACGGGCACGACCATGCGCCGGTGCTCGACCTGCGGCTCGTTCATGAGACGATCGACCGTGTTGACAGGCGCCGCCGGCACCCCGCCCTCCCGAAGCACCTCGTGGATGATGTCTAGGTCGTACTCGGCCACCTTCGCCGCGACGAGGTCTTCCAGCTCGCCCCTGTTCTCGACCCGCCCGATGACGTCCCCGAAGCGCGGGTCCTCCAGGAGATGGTCCAACCCCAAAGCGTCGCAAAGCCGCTCCCACAGGCGGTCGTTGCTCGCCGCGATAAAGATGAACCGCCCGTCACGGCACTGGAAGTTCCTGTAGGGTACCATCGAAGGATGGCCGGAGCCCAGCCGCTCGGGCACGGTGCCGTCGAGGAGGTAGGCCTCCGCGTGGTAGCTGAGCAGCGAGACGGCCGTCTCTAGCAGCGAGGTCTCGACCTTCTGCCCCTGGCCCGTCCGCTCGCGGTGGAGCAAGGCTCCAAGCACCGCGTAGGCCGAGATGATGCCTGTCGTAAGGTCGATAAACGAGAGGCCGCAACGAACTGGGTCGCCTTCGGGCTCTCCGGTGACGCTCATCACCCCGCTGTACGCCTGCATAATAGCCTCGTAGCCGGCCTCGTCCCTCAGGGGCCCTGTCTCGCCGAAAGCCGAGACGGAGCAGTAGACGAGTCGCGAGTTGATGGCGGAAAGCTCCTCGTAGCCGAGGCCTAGCCGCTCCATCGTTCCGGCGCGGAAGTTCTCGACCAGCACGTCCGCCTCGCCCGCCATCTTGCGCAGGATCTGCGCGCCCTCCTCGGTCTTGAGGTTCAGGGTCATGCCGCGCTTGTTGCGGTTGAGCGCCAGAAAGGTCGCCGACTCCCCCTCCTTGCGCGGCACCCACGAGCGAGCCTCGTCCCCGCCGTCGGTGCTCTCGATCTTTGTAACGCCGGCGCCCAAATCCGAGAGGAACGCGGCGCAGTTCGGGCCGGCCAGGATTCTCGAGAGGTCAAGGACCTTTATCCCGTCGAGCGGCAAGGCCACGTCAGGAACGCCTCCTATGCGCACCGCGAGGGCGCCCCACGACGGCTCCGGACCATTCGCGCCCTTCGGTCATCAGCTCGTGCTGCTTTGGCAAACTGCTACGCTCCCTCCTATCAGGACTTCTTCTCCCGCAGCCTGGTGGCGTACTCCGCGATGGTCCTCAACGTCTCTTCGCTCTCGAACACCCGGGCGAACTCGTCCACGCTTGCCCCTATCGCGCCCTCGAGGCTCGCATTCTGCCACGTCTCGAATAGTCGCTTCTGGGCGGCCAGGGCGGTCCCCGAGTGGCGAGTCAGGCGGTCGAGCATGAGGGCAGCCTCCTCGTCCAGGCGGTCCGGCTCGACTACCTTGTTGAGGAATCCGTGCCGATCCATCTCCGCAGTTCCGTACAGGTCGCCGGTCAGCAGCATCTCCTTCGCCTTGCTCAAGCCCACATGCTGCTGGAGAAGTGCCGCATCCAGCACGGACGGGATACCGACCTTTATCTCGGGCATCCCGAACACCGCGTTCTCCGAGGCCACGCGGACGTCGCAGACCATCGCGAGTTCCATGGCACCGCCGAGGCAGTAGCCATTCACGGCGCAGAGAGTCGGGATGGGGACCCGGCGGACAACCTCAAGCATGGCCTCGAGGTTGCCTATGAGCCCCCTCGCCAGATCCGGCGTGAGGTCCACAAAGTCCTCGACGTGCAACCCGGCCGAGAACGAGACCTCCCCTACCCCCCGGAACGCCACGGCGTCGAGGGAACGGCTCGCCTCCTCCACCAGAGCGCGCGCTTCTACGATGTCCGCGCGCCTCAGGGCGTTCAGCGCCTCGGGGCGGTCGAAGATAATCCACCGCACGCCCCTTACGTCTTCCGTTCTCAAGCCTACGGAGTCCATCTACAGGTCGCTCTTGAGGGGGAAGCGGCGCTTGATGTTGTGCCTGTTGGCGTCCTTGAAGCCCAAGGTGTCCTCGGCGATCAGGACCCTTTGTATGTTCTGCGGACCCTCGCCGGTGCGGAAGAGGTTCGCCCAGGAGAGGTACCTGGAGACTGGATACTCGTCTTCCAGGGCGACGGCGCGGCCGCCGTAGATCTCGGCCAGGGCCTGGGCCGCGTTCCACAGCGTTTCGGCAGCGAAGTACTTGGAGTGGGCGCTCTCCCGCGTGGTCGCCTCGCCCCTGTCCTTGAGGTGGGCGCTCTTGTAGGTCAGGAGACGGGCGGCCTCTATCTGCACCGTCATGTCGGCGATGAGGCCCTGGATCAGCTGGTACTCGCCGAGGCGGTGCCCGCCAACCACACGCTCGTTGCAGAAGTCCACGGCCCTTTCCAGGCAAGCCTGGGCGACGCCGACCGCCCTGGCCGGGATCGTCAACCGCCCGAAATCGAGGGCGTTCATCGCCACGCGGAAACCGTCGCCCTCGTCGCTGAGCAGGTTCCCCGAGGGCACCCGGCAGTCCTCCAGGAGAATCTCGAACGAAGGGAAGAGGTGCATGTCGAGGGTCGTCGGGATCTTGCGCGTCACAAAACCCGGCGCGTCGGTCTCTACGATGAACGCTGATACCCCCTTGTGAGTGGCTTCGGGGTCCGTCTTGGCAAACAGCACGCCCGTGTGGGCGATGCCGGCGAGCGAGGCCCACTTCTTGTGGCCGTCGAGGAGGTACCCGTCAGCACCGTCGCGCGAGGCCCTGGTCTTCATGGACCCGGCCGCGTCCGACCCGCCGCCGGGCTCCGTCAGGCTGAAAAAGCCTAGCTTCTCCCCCTTGATCAACGGCGGCACGTACCTCTCTATCTGCTGTTCGGTGCCCCAGTTGAGGATGGTGAAGGGCACCGTCATCGCCTGGGCGTTGAACGTCGAGCCTATGCCCGGACTCACCCGTGAGATCTCTTCGCAGATGATCGCCAGGTTCAAGAACCCAAGCTCTGAGCCGCCGTACTCCTCAGGGAAGCAGGCGCCGTAGAACCCCTCCTCCCCCATCCTGCGGATGATCTCGTAGGGGAACTCGTCGCTCCCCTCCCACCCC
>JBJMIY010000058.1:0-10449 GCA_045806605.1 Rubrobacteraceae bacterium | reverse complement strand
GTAGCCTTACGCCGGATCTCCGGCGTTAGCCCCTGAGCTCGGAAAGCAGCCGCGCGAAGACCAGCGCCTCCTCCCACACCTGTCCGCTGTCCTCGAGGCCCCAGTAGGCCGCCAGCACCGCCCCGGCGAGCCCCCACCCGCACACCCGCTCGCGGTCGAGACCGAGCTCTTCCGAGAGAAGATCTATGCGCCGTTCCATGACTTTGCCGGGCCGGGGCTCCCCTAACACCTCCACGGGGTTATGCAGCAGCGCGGCCGTGTCGAAGGCCGCCTCGCCCACGACGCCCTTCGGGTCGATCGCGAGCCACGGCTCGCGCCGCGCCGCAAGGATGTTGTGGTGGTGAAGGTCGCCGTGCAGCAGAACCGGCTCCTCCTCGGAAGCAAGGAGGTCTGCGAAGAGACCCTCGGCCTCTTCGACAAGCGTCACGGGCATGGGACCGGTCCCTCCACCAAAGCTACGCCTCAGGCGGTCGAAGCCCAGCGCCCAGTCGGACACCGTCGGGAACTGGTGATCCCGCGGTACCGGCCGCCACAGCCGCCTCATCACGCCCGCGGCGATGGAGGTCGCCTCGTCGTCTCCTACGGTCGTGAGGGGCACGCCGGGCTCGAGGCGCTCCAGCAGCATCGCGCCCCGGCCCTTGTCTAGTTCGAGCAGCAGGGCGGCCCCACGCCCCGCAAACAGACGGAGTGCCTCGGCCTCCATGTGGAAGCCGGGATCATCCGGGTAAGAGAGCTTGAGGACGGCGGCGGTGCCGTCGATGCGCCAGGCGGGAGCCGCGTAGTTGAACGAGAGCTGCGGGAACGGAGGACCTACCTCGAGTGACCAGCGCTCCCCGCACGCGGCAACTAGCGCCGGCAGCCGCTCGAGCCACTCGACGCCCGCTGCCCCACGCACCTCGATGGTGGTGCGGGCCAGCTCCTCGGGGATGGAAGGCGGAACGCGCGTGCTGGATCTCCTCTCGGCAATGACGAATTGGACAGGGCGTCTTCAGCGGAGGAGAACGGGGCGCCACCGTGCGCCAGATATGGCCCAACGATAGCCTTCGAATGCAGGCGGCGCAAACGGGAACCGTCTCTAGACCGCGGCGATCTCCCGCACTTCGGGAACCTCGCGCTTGATCAGGCTCTCTATAGCGTAGGCGAAGTCGAGCTGCGAGAGCGGGCACCCCTTGCAGGCCCCGATCATCTGGATGCTGACCGAACCGCTATCCTCGTCGCACGCGACGACCCTGGCGTCACCCCCGTCGGCCCTCATCGCCGGGCGCACCTTGTCCAGCGCCTCCTCGACCCGGCTCTGCATGTCGCGCTTCTCGGTCATGCTCGAACCGATTATATACGAGGCCACGAAACGGATTGCGCGCGGTGAGCCTAGTAGAATGGGGGCTCCCGGAAGCTTCCTCTGGAAGGAGCCGCATGGATAGCAACGACGAGCGAACCCTCCTCGTCATAAGCGCGCCGCAACACGACGCGGCAGCCTACCACCTCTCTGGATTCCTGGCGCCCGACCCCGTGATCTGCCTCCGGGCGGCCGGCAAGAAGTACCTTGCCGTCTCGTCCCTCGAGTACGGGCGCGCCGAGAAGGAGGCGCCGGTGGACGAGCTGATCTCCTTCGACGAGCTGGAGCTCGTGAAGCTCGCGCAGGAGTTGAAGAGCGGCTCCCGCGCCTACGCCGCGGCCGCGGCCAACCTCATCGAGAGGGCCGGGGCTGAAGGCTCGCCGGTAGCCGTACCCTCGCACTTCGGGGTCGCCTACGCCGACGAGCTGAGGGCTCGCGGGGTCAGTGTGCAGCCGGACGGCAAGCTGTTCTCCGAGCTGCGGCGCGTCAAGACGGAAGAGGAGATCTCTCACATCGAGGAGACCCAGAGGGCGGTCGAAAGGGCCTGCGCCCACGCCGTCGGGATACTCGAAGAAGCGGAGATCTCGGGCGACGGCACTCTGAGATGGCGGGCGGAGACGCTGACGAGCGAGCTGCTGCGCTCCGAGATAGACATCGAGCTCCTGCGGCAGGGATGCACCGCCGACGAGGGCACCATAGTCTCGGGAGGGCCGCAGGCCGCCGACCCGCACGAGAGCGGTAGTGGGCCCTTGAGAGTGGGGGAGGCGATCATCCTCGACATCTTCCCCCGGAACCAGAGAAGCCGCTACTACGCGGACATGACCCGCACCTTCGTCAAGGGCGAGCCGGGCGAAGGACTGCAAGATATGTACGACGCCGTGCTCGAGGCCCAGGAGGCGGCGCTCTCGATGATAAGGGCCGGGGTGAAGGGCCGCGACGTCCACGACAAAGTCTCGGACATACTGCACGAGAGGGGTTACAAGACCGGCAAGCACGACCAGAAGCCGGGCGAGCCGCTGACCGAGGGCTTCTTCCACGGCACCGGGCACGGCGTGGGCCTGGAAGTCCACGAAGCCCCCCGCATCTCGACCGCCGACGAGGAACTGAAGGCCGGCGACGTCGTCACGGTCGAGCCGGGTCTCTACGAGCCGGGAGTGTGCGGCGTCCGCATCGAGGATCTCGTCATCGTCACCCGGGACGGCTGCCGCAACCTGACGAGCTTCCCCAAAGAGTTCAGGCTCGAGTAGCGGAACGGACACCCAGAGATCGGGGGATAACTGTGGAGAGCAAGCGCGTTGACGCGGAGATCTCCTTCTCCGAGGAGAAGTTGAAGAAGAACAGCCTCTTCGACTCGTCCCACCTCTTCTACGATACCTACTGCCTCCTGCCAGGCCAGTCCCAGAAGGTCCACGCCCACGAGGGCTCGGACAAGGTGTATTACGTCCTCAGGGGCGCCGGTCGCTTCACCGTCGGCGACGAGGAGGAGGACCTCGGCGAAGGGCACGCAGTTATCGCCCGCTCGGGTATCCCCCACGGCGTCCGCAACGAGACGGATGAGAACCTGGTCCTCCTCGTCACGATGGCCCCAAGGCCCTCCTGAGCTTGTGGGTTCGAACGAGATGCCGCGTCCCCCCTACGTGCTCCTCTTCGAGGAGGTGGTCCCCGGCGCCAGGCCACTCGCGATCCTGGTAGACGACCGCGGGGCCGTCCCGCTCTTCGGCTCGGCAGCGAGGGCGCAGGACTTCCTAGCGGCGACCGATCTCGGATCCGACCTCGAGCCGGTCGAGGTCTCGAGAGCGGGCCTGATCCGGGCGCTCGAGTCGGTTGCGGACGTGGTCGAGTACGTCGCCCTCGACCCGCCGCCAGCCGGAAAGGGCGGCATGAAGGTGCGGATGGGCTCCCTGCGCGAGTTGGTGGAAGCGCTCGAGACGAGCCAGGAAGACGACCTGTTCGGGCTCGGCTCGGGCTGACTCAGTAGCCTATCGCGGCGCCCCCGCCGCGCGGGTCGGCAGCGCCGGTGAACCTGACGGGCTTCCCGTCGGGGCCGTACTCGATCATGAGGCCGTGGGCGTTGCCGAGCTCGGGCTCTTCGTAGACGTTATGACCCATCGCGGAGAGCCCGGAGCGAACCGACGCGGGCATCCCGGGTTCGACCAGGAGAAGGTCCGGTATGACGAAGCCAAAGCGGGGCGCGGAGATAGCCTGCTGTATGTCCATGTCGAAGTCGATGACGTTGGTGAGCATCTGGGGCGTCGTCTGAAGGATGGTGCGGCCGCCGGGTGTCCCTATGGCGATCTCCGGCCGCCCTTCGCGCAGCACGAGCGTCGGGCCGAGCGCGTAGGGGATCTGACGCCCCGGCGCGGCGTCGAAGGGGTTGCCCGCAGGCTCGAAGCGAGCCCACGCGACCTCGTCGTTGAGCCAGATACCGGTCCCTTCGGGCATTACCTTGCTCCCGAAGACGTTACCCAGCGTCTCGGTCGAGCTCACCACATTCCCCTCCCCGTCGGCCACGACGAAGTGTGTCGTGTGCTGCTGCGTATCAGGGGAGGTGGGCGTGTAGTTCGTCGGCGAGCAGGTCAGGGCCGAGTCGGCCGAGACGGGCGGCTCGTACGGCGAAGCCCGCGAGAAGTCTATCCTCGCCGCCTCCTTCTGCCAGAAACCCTCGGAGAGCACCTTGTCCAGCCGCGCCTCTCCGGTCTGCGGGTCCACGAATTCGATGGCGTGCGAGGTCGTCCGCTTGGATACCTCCGTGAGCGCGTGCACGTAAGGGATGCTGTTGTGGTCAGAAGGCTGCAGGTCGAACTGGCCCAGTATCCCGAGCCTGACCAGCACGCCCCACGATGAGGCCGGGGACGACGCCGTGACGACCCTGTAGCCCCTGTGGTCTATGCCGATCGTCTCCCGCCACTGCGCCCTGTTATCCTGCAGGTCCTGAAGCGTCAGGAAACCGCCTCTCCTCTGGACCTCCGAGACCATGGTCTGGCCCAGCCGGCCGCCGTAAACGGTCCCCGGGCCTCCTCCGGCTATGGTCCGCAAGGAGTCGGCGAGGTCCTCCTGCACGAGGAGATCTCCAGCCACGAGCGGCCTCCCGCCCCTGCCATAGATCGCTTTTGCGTTCGCCGGGAACGCGCTGTACTCGGAACCGAGCCAGCCCGCCAGCTCCTCGTCGACGACGAAGCCCTCGTCGGCGTACCTTATGGCCGGTTCGAAGAGGCGCTGCCACTCGAGCTCGCCGTACTCCTCGGACATTGCAGCCCACGCGTTCAGGTTGCCCGGCGTAGCGACGACCGGGGCGCCGCACCTGTTGTCCTGGTAGCCGGGCGTCGGCGGGCGGAAGATCGAGGGGTCCAGCGTAGCAGGCACCCGGCTGCCGACCTCGAGGAAGCGCGTCTTCCCGGCCTCGGCGTCGTAGACGACGACCGCTCCGTACCCGCCAACACCGCTCATCATCGGCTCGACGACGTTGAGTGCAGCGGAGACCGCCACCGCCGCGTCGAAGGCGTTCCCGCCGGCCTCCAGAACCTCCAGCCCCGCCTTCGTCGCGAGCGGGTGGGCGGTGCTGACCATCCCGTTCGTCCCTACCGCCGGGCGGCTCGCCGTGTTCCTGCTCGCCGGCCCTTCGACGGGTCCGGCATCTTGCTCAGCAGCAGGCTCGAGCTTCGCCGGTCCAGCGGTCTCTTCGCCGATCGAATTCCCCGGCGCGGATGCTTCTTCTGAGGCGCCCCTCTCCCCAGACGCATCGCCATTCCGGGCGCTGGACTGAGCACCGCAGGAGCAAAGGACGGCAAGGAGCAATGCAACCAGTAGCAGCCTACCCAGAAACACGCCCGACAGACCCCCCTAGGTCCTCGAACACTTCTCCGGCGAAGCTAGGCTTTGAGTCTCTCGAGGTACTGCTTGCGGAACTTCGCGACCTTGGGGGAGATCACGACCTGGCAGTAAGGCTGGTACGCGTTGTTCCGGAAGTAGTCCTGGTGGTAGGCCTCGGCCACGTAGAACTCCTCGAACGGCGTCACCTCGGTCACGATGGGATCGTCCCAGACGCGCTCCGCGTCCAGCTCGGAGATCACCTCCTCGGCGATGCGCCGCTGCTCC
The DNA here is from genome assembly GCA_045806605.1 of Rubrobacteraceae bacterium. Classification (GTDB taxonomy): domain Bacteria; phylum Actinomycetota; class Rubrobacteria; order Rubrobacterales; family Rubrobacteraceae; genus JALYGY01. Next base: position 5,018 of record JBJMIY010000058.1, on the reverse strand, counting down.
TGGTCATGGTACAGGATCGCCGAGCGGTACTGCGGCCCGACGTCGGCGCCCTGCCGGTTCAAAGTCGTCGGGTCGTGGATGGTGAAGAAGACCTCCAGGATCTCCCTGAACGAGATGACCTCGGGGTCGAACGTAACCTGCACGACCTCAGCGTGGCCGGTAGTCCCGGTGCAGACCTGACGATACGTAGGGTCGGGAACCGTGCCGCCCGAGTATCCTGACTCGACCTTCTCCACGCCCCGCAACTCGTCGTAGACGGCCTCGAGGCACCAGAAACACCCGCCTCCGAGCGTGGCAACCTCTCTGCGCGGTGAATCCATGTGCTGATCTCCTGTCCCTGTAGGTTTATCTCTCGGCTCGTATAGATCCCGGCGTTAGTGTATACCGCATCCTGCCGCCGAACACACGGCCCAGGAACGGTGTCTGTCTTTTCGGGCATACAATCTACCGGCGCGCTCGTACGTGTCAAATCGAGCCAAGCGTGGGATCATTCGGGCATGATCGGGCGGCTCAAGCAACACTGGCGGGAGTTCAGCGAGAGCAAGCCGGGCCACCGCTTCCAGGAACGCTACCGGCGCCGCCAGCAGGCCGGTCGGAGTCACATTCTCAAGAGGGTCTTCTTGATCGTATTCGGAGCAGTCCTGGCGCTCGGTAGCCTCTTTCTAGCGCCCCTGCCGGGTCCCGGCTTCGTAACGGTCTTTCTCGGCCTGGCGATACTGGCCGGCGAGCTCCTCCCCGCCGCCCGCTTCCTCGACTGGGCAGAGGTGAGGCTGAGGAAGCTCGCGCGCTTCGTCAGGCACGCCTGGAGATCATCCTTTCTCGGGAAGGTCTCGATCGTCGCACTTGCCGCGCTTCTGGCAGCCGCGATCTCCTACGTAATCTATCGCCTGTTCTTCGGCTGAGGAAGGATGAATTCCTGGCGCGGCACATCAAGGATCTTTGGACAGGGTCTCCCACAGCAGCTAGAGCCCTGATCATCCTGGCAATCGCGGCCTGCATAGCCGCATCGGTGTACCTGTTTCTCTAACCCTGAAGCCAAGCTTGATGTCGCCGGAGATCCTCTGAACTTCCGCGTTAAGCACCAGGAGCCTCGATGCGGAAGAGGACGTGAGGAGATCCCGGGTGGATGACATTGCGCTCGTATTCGAACTCGGCCTTCTCCATCGCGCTTCGAACCCACCACCAGACACCTCGCAGCTTTACAGCCTCCGGGCCAGTCTACCCGCTCGAGGAGCTGGAGAACCGAGCGTGGGCGCGAGAACAACAGCGCCCACGCTCGTGGTCTTCCCTAGTACCTGAGCGTCTCGCCAACGTAAAGGAGGTTGGGATCTTCTATGCCGTTCGTCGCCACAAGGTCATCGACCGTGGTACCCAGCTCGGCGGCTATGCCGTAGAGGGTGTCTCCCGCTTGCACAACGTAGGTCCCGCTCTGACCTTTGGATGAGAACTGCGCGGCCGGTGCCTGGGACAAGCCGTCCGTCGCAGTGTAGGTGGAGCCGCCCCCGCCGCTATAGCCTCCGGCACCGTAGCCACCCGCGACGGTGTAGTCTACGTAGTCCACGCCGGCGTAGGTGAGGCCGAGGTAATCCGCCGCCCCCTGCGAGAGATCCAGCTCTCTGCCGCCCGAGTAAGGTCCGCGGTCGTTGACGGTCACCTCGACGGAGCGCCCGCCGTAGCTGACGATTAGCTTGGTACCGAGCGGCAGCGTCCTGTGTGCCGCCGTGAAGCCGTAAGGGTTGAAGGGCTCGCCGCTGGCGGTTGGTTGCCCCGCCAGCTCGGGGCCATAGTACGAGGCCAGACCCGTCTTTGTCTGCGCGTACCCGTCCGAAATGACGAGAAAGGCGCCGCCCAGAATCAGCACGCACAACAGTTGCGAGAATCTAAGCTTCACGCATCCCCCTCCAGTCTGCGTTAGCCAATAACCAAAAACAAAGTCCAAACTAAGGCCGAGAGTATTGGGGCTGCAAAACGGCATTTCAAGGCCTTTTTCGCCGTTATCACGGCGTGATCACGGCTCTAGCACCGGCCACACAGGGGCCGTCCTCGCCTTTTCCCCATGGTTTCGCGAATCCGGCCGGACGATGCATGGTGGAGGCCGGGAGGCGCTCTGCTGCAAAATATTTCGACGATAATCCGGCGAAGGCCCGTAGCGGAGCCAGGCGAGGGCGCGATAGGGTGGTACCGGCCTAACGAGCCTGTGCTACCTGGCTTCGCGGTCGAGGACGGAGACGGTCTCGCGGTAGAACTCGCGGGCGCTCTCGTGGCTGTCCCCGATGCATACGGTGCCGAGCTTGCCGTACTGGGAGAGGGCTCCGATCAGGTGGAACACCACGCCCTGCTGGGAGGCGCCGTCGAAGTGGAGACCGTTGTTCACGGCGATGTCTATAAGGTCGTCGGGGGTGAGACCCTTGTAGGCCAGGCTCTGGAGGTTGTCCGAGGCATAGTAGTAGCAGGGCTTCGCCGTGGGCGTGCAGTACAGCCCGTCGTTAGCGTCGTAGGCCCCGTCGGTCAGGAAACGAAGTATCAGGTACGGATGGGTCGTCCCGCCCTTGCGCAGGTTGATCTCTATGGCCGCGTGCTCCCAGTCATCCCCTCGCCTGACGGAAATGAAGTCTATGGCGAAACGGCCCATAGCCCCACGCTCGTTGAGCACCCTTCCCACCCTGTGCCCCGCCTCCGTGATGTCCCGGCTGTACTCGGCGTCGGCGGGGAAGGAGCTGCCCAGGAAGATCTGACCCGTCGGTCCCCCCAGCACCTGGTCGTGAGTCGAGACGACGGCCGACTGACCCAGCGGGTTTATGCGGCACTGCACTGACGGGGAGCGCACCTCCTCCCCCTCGACCCAGCGCTCGACTATGCCGCTCATCTCCTCGAACTTGTGGCAGTAGCGCTCCCACGTCTCATCCTTCGCTTCAAACTTGATGCGCCCCGGCAGCTCATCTCTCACCCACCGGTCGAGGTCCATGCCTTCAGGAGCGCCGTCGTAGTTGAAGACAGCGTTGCCCTCACCGGAGAAACCTTCGTCCAGCTTGACCGCGACGCGCCGCAACCCGGGGTCACGCCGCTTCAGCTCGACGATAGCCTCCGCGATGTCCTCCTGGTCGCGCAGGTGCTCGAACCCGTCCGGCAGCGGAATGCCCGCCTCCCGGAATACCTCCCGGCTCCCGCTCTTGGTGCCCAGGTAGTTCAGTTCGGGATCGTTGCCGTACAGCGGTATGCCAAGCCGCACCGCGAGGCTCCTCTCCAGGGGCGTGCTGTTGAAGCAGCTCAGGTGCGCCGACTCGGGATCTGCGATGGCGCCTCTTATGCGGTCTAGAAGGCGGGGACGGTCCAGGATCTTCTGCGTCAGGGGCACGTCTGAGGAGTCGTGGCAGCTAAGGAGCGTCAGCCTTCCGCGAGCGTGGCGCAGCGGGACGCCTGGGAGGAGATGCAGGTAGTAGTCAACGATCGCCGTCGGGACCTGCTGGCTCGTGACGAAGACCAGGTGGGTGCGCGGCATCCGCAGCAGCATCAGCATGCACAGGAGGCGTTCCTCGTAGTGGTGCACGCCGGGGATCTTGGCCAGCTCCTCCAGGTCGAGCGTGAGGCTCGGCACCACGACGACCGTCTGCGGGATACGCGGGTCGGCGATCAGCCGCTCCGCCAGCGGCGCAAGCCGCTCCTGAATCTGCGCGAAGCGCCGGAGCTCCTCAGCAGAGCCCGGCTCGGGCACACCCGCTACCGGCGTGGAAGTTAGATCAGCCATCCCTTTTCCCTGGTCGGTAATTATACAAAGGACTAAGTCGCAGCGCGCAGCAATCAGCACGTGGCTGAGAATGCTCGCGCTTAGGCCTCCGTCATCTTGCGAGCGTCGAGGAGGTTGTCTAGCTCTTCTTCGGAGAGATCTGTCCTTTCGCGGGCTACCTCGCGGATGGTGCGGCCTGTCTTGTAGGCCTCCTTGGAGATCTCGGCCGCACGGTCGTAGCCAATCGTGGGGGCCAGTGCAGTCGCAAGCATGAGGCCCTTCTCGACGAGCTCGGGGCCTCTTTCGGTAGCCTGGATGCCGACGACGCACTGGTCAGTGAGGTTTTCAGCAGCGTTGGCGAGGAGCTCGATGGACTGCAGCAGGTTGTAGGCGATGAGCGGGAGCATGACGTTGAGCTCGAAGTTCCCGCTCTGGCCCGCGATCGTTATGGTGGCGTCGTTGCCCATGACCTGCGCGGCTACCATCGCGACGCTCTCCGCGATGACCGGGTTGACCTTGCCTGGCATGATCGAGGAGCCCGGCTGGACCTCAGGCAACGCTATCTCCCCGATGCCGGCGCGAGGCCCGCTCCCGAGCCAGCGGATGTCGTTGGCTATCTTCATCAGGCTGACCGCGACTGTCTTCAGCGCGCCGCTCGCGAAGACAGTCCCGTCCATCGCGCTCTGCGCCTGGAAGTGGTTCTCGGTCTCGCGCACCTCGACGCCGAAGCGGGCGCTCAGGCGCTCGGTCACCCTCTGGGCGAACTCGGGGTGGGTGTTGACGCCGGTGCCGACCGCCGTGCCGCCGAGGGCTACCTCGGCGAGCTCGTCCATTGCTTTGTGGACGCGCGTGATGCCGCGCTCTATCTGGCCCGCATAGCCCTCGAACTCCTGGCCGAGACGGATCGGGGTGGCGTCCTGGAGATGCGTCCTGCCTGTCTTTATGACGTCGTCGAACTCTCGAGCCTTCTCTTCGAGCGCTCTCTGTAGCTTCTCGAGGGCCGGGAGGAGATCCCGCTGCATGGAGATCAGGGCTGCCAGGTGTATCGCCGTGGGGATGACGTCGTTGGAGGACTGGCCCATGTTGACGTGGTCGTTGGGGTGGACGGGCTCTTTGGAGCCGAGCTCACCACCCAATACCTGGATCGCCCGGTTCGAGATCACCTCGTTGGCGTTCATGTTGGTGGATGTCCCTGACCCTGTCTGGAAGACGTCCAGGACGAACTGGTTGTCGAGCTCGCCGTCCATGACCTCCTCGGCAGCCCGGACGATGGCGTCCCTGAGGTCTTCGTCGA
>JBJMIY010000057.1:0-6816 GCA_045806605.1 Rubrobacteraceae bacterium | reverse complement strand
ACAACGTCGCGCCCGTCGCGTCCGATGTAGATGTACTTCGCCTTCGGTGAGAAGACGAGGGCATCCAGGGGGAGATGCGTCTTCAGGAACCGCCGGTGCGTCTGCGCCTCAACTACTGGCAGCTTCACAGCCTTCGGGGGGACGCGTAGGTCCAGCCACGGGGACATCTCCGCCACCTCGAGCTCTGGGTCCGGCCCGAGGAGCAACTGCGCGACTCTCTGCTGCATCCAGGTCGTGCCGGACTTGGCGTAGGTCGAGATGATGATGTCGTCGTCGCGAAACCGGAACTCGTTCCAGATCGTCGAGTCGAAGTGGTGATTGTGTAGCTCTCGCGTTTTTCTCGGGCTAACGATGGTTTCGGTCATTATTCGTCCCTTTCTCGTGCCTGGCCTGCTAAGGGTTGTGTCGAATGAGGTTCTAGGCGATCGCCTTGAATGCCCCATACCAGATCGAGCCGCAAGTATCGGCGTCCTCGACCCTCCCGTCTCGAAACCTCAAGCCCTCCGCCTGCGTTTCGCTCAGCGACCTGAAGTCCGCCACATGTGTTTCGCTCAAGGATGCCTCCTTAACTTTCGCCTGCCACCTTTTCCATCACGTTCTTCAGTTTGCAGCTCAGCGTACGGGCGAACCATCCACACTAGCCCCACAGTTGCCCCACGCTCCTCCAACGCTTTGCTCAGCGCACGTCTCGTGCGGCGGTGACACGAAGCCGGGTCCAAGGTACAACGTTACAGAGGAGGCGCGCACTTGCGGCCAAGATCGCCGAGTAGTGCGCTAGAGGCCAGGAGAGGAGACCGATGTCGTCATTACCGGAAGGAGCCTTCAGGCGCTTTGACGAGTCACCCGACGAGGAGTTCTACCTGCTGCCGCGCTTCGTCACCCACATAGACGACAGGGCCATATCAGCTGTCACCCAACTGTACAGGGAATTCTTCCCGCCTGGAGGCGAGATCCTGGACCTGATGAGCAGCTGGATCTCGCACCTCCCGCCCGAAGTCCGGTACCGGCGCGTGATCGGTCTCGGGATGAACGAGGCGGAGTTGCAGCGGAACGAGAGGCTCGACTCATACGTCGTCCAGAACCTGAACACGAACCCGCATCTGCCTTTCGGTGACGCCGAGTTCGACGGGTGTGGGATCTGCGTCTCCATAGACTACCTGACACGACCGGTGGAAGTGCTGCGCGAAGTCGGGCGCGTTCTGAAGGTCGGTTCTCCTACGGTTATTACCTTCTCGAATCGCTGTTTTCCTACCAAGGCCATCGCATTCTGGCACCAGTTGGATGACCGGGGCCACACGCGACTCGTCGAGCGCTACCTTCGCGAGGCGGACAACTTCGAGGATGTTCGCAGCCTGGACCGCAGCCCGCGCCGCCTGTTCACCGATCCGCTCTACGCGGTAATCAGCAGAAGCACGGGGCCATACGTGGAGGGGCGAGAATCGCCCTGAGCCTAATCTGCCTTACGAATTCCGAAGGTGGGCGCCTCTCCTGGCCCCTCGACGGATCTGCGCGCAAGAGGTTAGATCTACCATGCCCGACGGGTACTTATAGGGCAGACCAGAACGCGTACTTCCGAGAGGATGCCAGCATGAAGATACCCGGCATGCAGATGCTGAAGAAGGCCGAAAGGAAAGGAAACGAGGCCGAGGTCCCCATGACCCAGGATCTCGGCCTCGTAGACTTCTTCAAGCTTATCTTCAAAGAGGTGGAGGAGGACCACGTCTCGGCCTTCGCGGGCAACCTCACCTACAAGGCGATCTTCGCTATCTTCCCGTTCTTCACCTTCCTGCTGTCGCTGCTAGGTCTCTTCAATGCCACCGAGCTGGTCAACACCATGATCGAGAGCCTCAGTGGCGTGGTTCCTGACTCGGCCAGACAGTTTATCGAGGGACAACTCCTGAGCATCACCAAGAGCCAGGCGGAGGACACCTTCACCTTCGCGGCCATAATCTCGATCCTGCTGGCCCTCTGGGGTGTCTCCGGGGCGTTCCGCTCGGTGATGGAGGCGATGAACGTTATGTACGAAGTGGAGGAAGACAGGCCGTTCTGGAAGAAGTACGGGCTCTCCATCTTCATCTCTCTCGCGGTGGCCGCTCTCATGCTCGCCGCCTTCGTGATAGTCGTCTTCGGCCGCTCGATCGGCGGCACTGTCGCCGAGGCGATCGGACTGGGGGCGATCTTCCAGGTGGTGTGGACCGTGGTACAGTGGCCGATCGTGGCTGGCATCGTGCTGTTCACCTTCGCGGTGATCTACTATTTCGCCCCGGCAGCCGAGCAGAAATGGCGCTGGATCAGCCCCGGCGCGGTCCTCGCGTTCATCTTCTGGCTCCTGTTCTCGCTAGCTTTCTCGTACTACGCGGGCAACTTCAGCTCTTACAACGAGACTTACGGGTCGCTGGCCGGCGTGATCATCTTCATGCTCTACATCTACTACTCGGCGCTCATCATGCTCGTAGGCGCCGAGATGAACCAGGTCATCGAATGGCACATCCCCGGCGGCAAGAACGAGGGCGAGAAGGTCCCCGAGGCCGAAAGGCGGCCGAATGTCCGCCCGACCCGCCGGGGAGAGTAGAGCTCCCCGGTCACCCGGAGACCCCGTGAGGACTCGAGAGAAGCCACCACGGCGTCCGGGTGCGGCGCGGACCAGGGTAGGAGGATTGTTTGGCCTACGGCGAGAAGTTCGGAGAAGCCCTGTGTTACGCGGCGCGGCTACATCGGCATCAGAGACGGAAAGGGACACAGGTCCCCTACGTCACCCACCTTCTCGCGGTCGCGGCCATCGTCGGCGAGAACGGCGGGACCGAGGACGAGGTCGTCGCCGCACTGCTGCACGACGCCCCCGAGGATCAGGGTGGCGAGGCGCGGCTTGAGGATATCCGGGAGAGATTCGGCAATGAGGTAGCCGGCATCGTGGCCGGCAACACCGACACCTTCGAAGCCCCGAAGCCGCCCTGGCGCGAGCGCAAGGAGAGGTACGTAGCCCGCATAGCCCGCGAGCCGGAGTCCGTGCGGCTCGTCTCCGCGGCGGACAAGCTACACAACGCCCGGTCAATACTCGCGGACCTGCGCGCCTCCGGCGAGGAGATCTGGCAAAGGTTCAACGGGGGGAAAGAGGGCACGCTCTGGTACTATCGGGCGCTGGTCGAAGCGTTCGAGACCGCAGGCTCGAACCCCGTCGTCGAGGAGCTCGACCGGGTCGTCACGGAGATGGAGCGCCTCTCCGGCAAGAGAACATAGGAGGAGTACTTTGTATAACGAGCCTTTACGCTTCGGGATACTCGGCGCGGCCAGGATAGCCCTCGGCGGCATCATCCCGGCCGCCGCCCGGACGGACGCCGTCGAGGTCGCCGCCGTCGCCACCCGCGGGGGTGATAAGTCGCGGGCGGTTCGAGAAGCCGCGCCAGAGGCCCGCCTCTTCGCGGACTACGACGCGCTCCTCGAAGACGCGAGCGTCGAGGCCGTCTACATCCCACTCCCGAACTCGATGCACATCGAGTGGACGCTCAGGTCGCTCGCGGCGGGCAAGCACGTACTGTGCGAGAAGCCCTTCTCGCTCGATGCGGAGGCCGCCGAGCGGGCGGTACAGGTCGCGCGAGAAGCCGGCCTGACGCTGATGGAGGGCTTCATGTTCCGCCTCCACCCGCAGACGCTGCGGCTGAGGGAGCTCATCTTCGGGGGAGCGGCCGGGGAGGTGCGGCAGGCCATAGCGCAGTTCGGGCACCGGCTCGACGACCCCTCCGACGTGCGGGGTATCGGCTCGCTGGGCGGCGGCTCGCTGGGCGACGTGGGCTGCTACTGCGTGAGTGCGCTAAGGCTCGTCTTCGGCGCCGAGCCCCGGCGTGCCTCGGCCTTCGCGCAATTCGACGAGGAGGGAGCCGACAGGGAGCTCGCCGGCGTGCTCGAGTTCGACGCCGGGTTCGGGGTGGTCTCTAGCAGCATCTCCTCGGCGCGGCGGGAGCGGCTGGAGATCGTGGGGACGGAAGGAACGATCTTCCTCGACGCACCCTTCCGCGCGGACAAGTCGGGCGGGGGGCTGGAAGTTTCGCGCGGCGGAGAGACGTCAACAGAGACCTTCGACCCGGCCGACCCGTATCGCGCCGAGCTGGAGGAGTTCGCCGCGGCGATCCGCGAGGGCCGCGAGCCCGCCGTCGGACCCTCGGAGATCCTGGGCAACGCCCGCGCCATACACGCCCTGCTCTCCTCCGCCCGGCAGGGCGGATACGCCCAGAGTCTCTAGCGCCGCGAGACGCTCACCTGACCACCGCGCCGTCGTCGCGGATGATCTCGACGGCCTCGGGGTCGGTGTGGAAGACGCGCACCCTGGCGGTGGAGGCGGCGAGCAGGAAGCCCACGATGCCGGCCCGCAAGTCGGCGGGGTTCGCGCGCTCGACCCAGCCGACCTCGGCGTTCGAGAGGTCGGCGTCGGTGGTGACGAAGCGCTGGAGGAGCAGGCTCAGGGGCACGCGCAGCGCGAAGGCGAGGACGATGGAGCCGAGGATCAAGAGGTACAGCGGCCATTCCATGTACAGCCCTATCCCCAGAGCGGCGAGGAAGAAGATCGCGGCGAGCAGGTTGGCCGCCACGATGGTAGTGCCGCAGTTGCGGTGCACCGCGAGTCCCTTCTCGCCGTTCCGCAGCCTCTGCAGCGCCTCCCTCGCGGCGCTGTCTACCTCATCGAGGGACCGGACGCCCTGGACGAAGAAACCCTCGTCGGTGGAGAACCCGTTGAGCTTGCGGCCAGGCTCGCGCTCCATCATCACGACGATGGTGGCGTGCTCCAGCGCGTGGTTGCGCCTGAGGATCCTGTTCCCGACTATCGCCTTTAGCTGGCGCGGGTAGACGAACAGGCTCCCGACGGCCTGCAACGAGAAGAGGATCGGGAGCAGGAACAGGAAGAACACTACGAACAACATCACGAACAGGACGAACACCAGGGTCACGATCTCACCTTCGCCGCAATTTTCTACACACGCAGATTATAGCGCGCCGTCCGCTAGCCGACGCCGCCGAATTCACCCGCGCCAGGAGAAAGGCAACACCACCTCGCCGGGTTCTTCGAGCTCGTGGAGTAGCGCGAGCGCGGCCAGCGCGACCTCCCGGTGGCGCGCCCGGTCCCCCGGCTCGCCCATCGGGAAGTTGTACGGGAAGGCAACCCGCGCCACCCGCGGCGCTTCGACCCCCTCCTCCATCGCGAGCGTAACCGTAGGTATCCCCCGCTCCTCTATCGCGCTCCCTACCAGCCCGACGGACCGGTGGCACAGCGGTCAGGAGGGCGTGAGCAGCACCGCGTCCACCCCGTCGTCCGCCAGCTTCGCGGCGACCTCAGGCGCGGTCTCATCGATGAGCGGTCCAGGGTCGTGGATCGCCCCCATGAAGGCGAAGTTGCGGTGGTTGAGCTCCCCCACCACCCCCTCAGCGACCAGCTCTCTGATCGTCCACAGAGGGAAGACGGCATCGAGGTCCGCGCGTTCGTCGGGCCGGTAGTAGGCGTGGGTCCAGGTTAGCTGTGCGGCGTCGGCAGGTATCTCGCGGTAGGAGCAGTCACCAAGAGGGTCGTCTATATCGAACCTGGGTTGCTCCGGCAGGTGGACCCCGCTGGTCGTGACCAGCGCGAGGCGGCACTCCTCGAGTGGCTTCTCCGGCCGGACGAACGGAGGCATGATCTAGACGTTGAAGCGGACGAGCATGACGTCGCCGTCGGCGACGACGTAGTCGCGGCCCTCGAGGCGCACCTTCGCCTCCTCGCGGGCCTTCGCCCAGGAGCCGGCGGCCACGACGTCCTCCCAGTTACCCACCTCCGCCGCTATGAACCCGCGCTCCATGTCGGTGTGGATCCTGCCCGCCGCCCGCCGCGCCGTCGAGCCCTTCTGGACCGTCCAGGCCCGCGCCTCTTTCTCGGCCGCGGTGAAGAACGTGATGAGGCCGAGCAGGCGGTAAGCCGCCCGGATGAACTCCTCGAAGCCCGTGCTCTCGACCCCGAGCATCTCCAGATACTCCCGCGACTCCTCTTCGGGAAGCTCCGCCACCTCGGCCTCGAGCCTCGCCGAGATCCGCACCGCCTCAGCCCCCTCGCGGGCGGCGAGCTTCTCGACCTCCGAGCTGCAGCCGTTACCGTCCGCGACGGACTCCTCGTCCACGTTGGCCACATAGAGGACAGGCTTGGCCGTGATCAGGCTCCTGAGAATCTCAGCCAGCGCATCCGAACCGTCCGTGAAGCGGCGGGCAGGGGCTCCTCCCGAGAGGTGATCCCTGAGCCCCTCCAACTCCGCGACTTCGGCCTTGAGCCCGGGGTCTCCGCTCTTGGCCGCCCTGCCAACCCGATCGAGGCGCCTCTCGACCGTAGCGAGGTCAGCGAGCAGGAGCTCGGTGTTTACGGTTTCCACGTCGCCCACAGCATCCACGCCGCCGTGCACGTGCACGACGTTCTCGTCCTCGAAGCACCGCACCACGTGCGCCACGGCGTCGCACTCCCGGATGTGCGCGAGAAACTGGTTCCCAAGCCCCTCGCCCGCGCTCGCCCCGCGTACCAGCCCGGCGATGTCCACGAAGTCCACCGTCGCCTGCACCACCTTCTTGCTGCCCATGACCTCCGCCAGTGCGGGCAGACGCCCGTCCGGCACGACCGCCACACCCAGGTTCGGGTCTATCGTGGTAAACGGGTAGTTCCGGGCCTCGGCCCCGGCCAGCGTCAAGCTGTTGAACACCGTGGACTTGCCGACGTTGGGCAGTCCGACTATTCCGACCTTCATAGGCTTTATTGTATCAAGCGGTAGCAATGTAAGGGGCCGCCGTCCCGCCAGGTTGGCGAGGTAGGGT
>JBJMIY010000056.1:0-8408 GCA_045806605.1 Rubrobacteraceae bacterium | reverse complement strand
ATGCGGGGCAGCAGAGCCTCGGCTCCGACCCAAACGCTCTGAGCAGGAGGCTTCAAGGGCAGCAGACGCCGCAACAGCCCCGGCAGACAGCCGAGGATCGAAGCCCGACCGGCCCATCCGGCGCGGAGCGAAGGGAGTTGCCGTGGTCCCTGCTCGCGCTCGCGCCCGTTCTCCTCTTCGCCGCCGTCCCGCTCGTAAAGAGGGCGCTCGTCGCCCGCGGGCGGTCCGAGGACCTCTACAGAGACCTCACAGGCCGCCTGCGCGACGTGCTGCCGCCCGGCCGGAGCGCCATAGCCGACTCGCCAGCCCTGACACCCACCGAGCGGATACTGCTCCTCGCCGGGGCGGCGGGGGTCGAGGAGGAGCCGATGGAGGAGTTCGCCCGGGCGTACTCGAGCCATCTCTACTCGGCGCCCTCCCCGGAAGGCGAGGCCCGCCGCGTCGCGGCGGCGCACCGGAGAGCGCTGGGAGCCTACCAGCAACTGCCCGGCTGGCGCAGGGTGCTCGGGGCCGCGAACCCCGCCTCGGTGCTCGCGCGGGCGCAGAGGACCGCTTGGGCGTCGAAGACGCGCCTCCTCAAGGCGTTGCGCGGGAGGTTACGCGCCATAAGCCGTCGTTGAACTATACGGCGAGGGGTGTAATAATCCCCGTACCCGTATGAACGTACTACCTCATCCCCAGGGAGGGCTGATGGACCAGAAGCAGGAGACCATAGTCAGCATCACCGATAACGCCGCGGAGAAGGTCAAGACCTTGCTGGCCCAGGAGGGCGAGGAGGACCTCGCGCTGCGCATCGGCGTGCGGCCCGGCGGCTGCTCCGGCTTCCAGTACAGCATCTACTTCGACGACGAGGTCAACGACGACGACGAGGTCTTCGAGACTAAGGGCGTGCGCGTCCTCATAGACGCGATGAGCGTCCCCTACATCGTGGGGAGCGAATTCGACTACGTGGATGGCCTGATGGGCGCCGGCTTCGCCGTCAACAACCCCAACGTCCAGGGTGGCTGCGGCTGCGGTAGCTCCTTCACCTGCTAGAAGAGCACAACGGTCATCAAAGCCCGGGGTCGTAGCTCCGGGCTTTTTCTTTGCCCGAAACAAAAAGCTCAACTGCACCTTTTGGCCATGTAGATGTCCGGCTTGCCCGGTCCGTTTGCGTCGGGCATCGCGCCTATTATCGAGAAACCGAGCTTCTGATAGAACTCGTATGGGTGCCCGCGCGGGCTCTCTATGTTCGCGAGGTGCTCGAGCACATTCGGGTAAAGGTCCACGCCGGAGAGCGTAGTCATGCCCGTATCGTCGTCGGAGCCGAGCCAGAGCGTCAGGGCGCCGCGCTCCCTGACACGTTCTTCCAGGTCCGCGACTAGCGCGCGGCCGATGCCCCTGCGTTGAAGGTCCGGCCGCACTACCAGCGGGTGTAGCTCCCACACGTTTCCGTCGTAGGACGGTATGCCGCCGATCCAGCCGAGGACCTCGCCGCTCCGGTCCAGGGCTACGCGGCTTATGCGGTCCTCGCCGAAGGATTCGCGCACCTCCCTGAGCGCGGCGTCCATGTCCGGCCAGGCTTCGGGCCAATCGTCCCTGAAGCCCTCGACGAGAAGTTTGGCCACCTGCCGGACGGCCTCCTCGTCGCCGGGGACGAGATCGGCGATCGAGAACCGCGGCCTTCCCTCACTCACGAGAGCCGCTCGAGCGCGAGCATGATGGCGGCGACGCCGCTGGAGCTGACTATCTCTCCGTCCCGGATCAGGCCGCGCAGCTCTCCCACTGGCACCCTGACCTCATCGACGAGCTCGTGCTCGTCTGGGTCGGGGTCGGCCGTCCTGTCGACGCCGCGGGCGAGGAAGAGGTAGGCCCAGTTGTCCTTGAGGCTGGGGGAGGAGGCCAGAGAACCAAGAGGCTCCCATTCGCCTCCGGAATACCCCGTCTCCTCTAGCAGCTCGCGCCTGGCTGCGGCCTCTGGCCCCTCGCCCTCCTCGACGAGCCCGGCAGGCAGGCCGAGCTCCATCCTCCCGAGCGGTGGGCGGTACTGGCGTACGAGCACCACTTCACCTTCCCTCGTGAGGGGAAAGATTATCGCGGCGTCGGGGCGCTCGACGACGTAGTAGGGGTCCTTGATGGCGCCGCCTGGGAGGCGGAGCCTGTCGGAGCGGAGAGCGAAGTAGGGTGTCTCGAAGAGCCTCTCGCTGCCGAGGCGCTCCCAGGCCGCGCCGTCAGCCAACGCCGCCGTCTCCCGAGAGCACGCGCGGCAGGTTCTCGACGAAGGCGCTGCGGGCCATCACGCGGTCGCAGCCGGACTCGCGGGCGGCCAGCGCGAGATCCCCCTGCACGTGCGAGAGGAAGCCGACGGTCCTCACGTCCTGGAGAGCGCTGTCCGAGTTTACGATCCGTAACAGCTCCAGAGGCTCGAAGCGCGCCGAGTTCAGGTCGAGCACGAGGAGGTCAGGGGGAGAGGCGCGCAGGGCCTCCAGGAGCTTCTTCGGGTTGCGGGGGAACGTGGCCTCCACACCGACCACATCGGCGGTCTCGGAGATCTTGCTCCGGAACAGCAGGTCTTCGACGGCTGCAAGCACTCTTCGCGTCACGACGCCTCCGGCTCTGGGGACATCTCTCACACACATTGTAAACGCCGGGGTGCGGTATCATATCCGGGTGAAGAGATTGATCGAGCTGCGCGCCCGGCTCGGGCGCACGAAGGAAACACTATCCAACTTTACGCCGTTCCTGGGACCCCGGCGCGCGGGGCTCCTGCTGGCATTGTTCCTGCTCCTCGTGGAGACGGGGATGAGCCTGGCCCAGCCGTGGCCGCTCGCCCTCGCGCTCGACTACGTGCTCAACGACAGGAAGGAGCTGCCCGGCTTCTGGCCTGAATCACTATCGGCCGAGGCGCTGCTCCTGGCGGGGATAGCACTTCTGCTCGTGTTCATAACCACGGCGAGCCGGGGCCTCTCCTCCTTCCGGCGCTACCTGCTCCAGAAGCTCGGCCAGGAGACCGTCTTCGACATGCGCGCGGCGCTCTACAGGAGAGTCCACGACCTCGGCCTCGACTACCACGGCAAGAAGCGCACCGGCGACACGATCACGCGTGTGACCAGCGACGTCAAGGAGGTGAGGAGCCTGCTCGTCGACTCCATCGTCGAGATCGGATCCTCCATCTTCATACTACTGGGGATGCTCATCGTGATGGTGTGGATGAGCTGGCAGCTGACCCTCCTCGCCCTGATCTCGGTACCATTTCTGTTCCTCGCCGTAAAGCGCTACCGGAGCGCGCTCATCGAGCGGATGCGGGTGGTCAGGGCGAAGGAGGGGGCTATCGCCTCCGTCATCCAGGAGGCCGTGACGGGCATAAGGGCGGTCAAGATCTTCGGCCGCGAGGACGACGAGCTGGAGCGCTTCAGGACCGAGAGTGAGGACTCCCTGAGGGCCAGCGTCGACTCCTCGCTCATCGAGGCCAGGTTCAGCATCGTGCTCGGCGTGGTGGGCGGCGTAGGGACAGCGCTGGTCCTGTACTTCGCCTCGCTGCAGGTGCTCTCCGGCGCGCTCTCCGTCGGAGAGCTCACCGTCTTCATAGCCTATCTCGGTCTCTTCCTCTCGCCCCTGTGGGCCCTGAGCCGGCAAGCGAACCAGATCGGCAAGTCCCTCGTCTCGGGGGAGCGCATTATCGAGCTCCTGAACGCCGAGCCGTCGGTTAAGGAATCTCCCGACGCCGTCCCCGCCCCCGACTTCGAGGGACGCGTCACCTTCGAAGACGTCAGCTTCGCCTACGAGGATGAGGCGGGGGAGGTCCTCGAGGACATGGACTTCGACGTCGAGGCCGGGAGCCGGGTCGCGCTCGTCGGCCTGAGCGGGGCGGGCAAGACCACCGTCACGAGCCTCATCGCCCGCCTCTACGACCCGCAGAGAGGGAGGGTACTGATAGATGCCCGTGACATCAGGGACTTCACGCTCAAGTCGTTGCGCGACTCCATAACCTTCGTGCCCCAGGAGCCGATGCTCTTCCGGGCGTCGGTGGCGGAGAACATCGGATACGGGAAGGCAGGAGCGACGAGGGAGGAGATCGAGCGCGCAGCCGAGCTCGCAGGGGCTGAGGGGTTCATCCGCGAGCTGCCCGAGGGCTACGACACTTTGCTCTCGGAGCGGGGGGAGAGCCTGAGCGGGGGACAGCGGCAGCGCATCTCCATAGCGCGGGCGATGCTCAGGGAGAGCCCTATCTTGATCCTGGACGAGCCCCAGTCCGGGCTGGACGCCGAGGCGGCGAGCGCAGTCGAGGACAACTGGCGCGCGCTGACCGCAGGGCGGACAACCTTCGTCATCGCGCACGAGCTCAGGCTGGTCAGGAACGTGGACAGGATCCTCGTGATCGAAGGCGGCCGGGTCGCGCAGGACGGCACTCACGAGGAGCTCCTGGCCTCCGACGGCCTCTATGCCAGGCTCTACGCCCTGCAAGAGCGCGGCGACCCGCTCCAACAACGTTAGCCGCTCTCCGGGGAGGGCCGGTTCTCGGATCACAAGAGATCGTAAGGACCGGCACTGGAAGACCCCGGTCCGTGAGATTGCTGTTTTGGTGCCGGCCGTGGCGGTGTTGTTGTACCTCGCTTCTATGGCTTCGGGCCCCAATCGGGCCAGAGTTCTTGCCGTGATCATTGACCGGAAACCTCCTGCATGCAGCACTAACCAGGGGGTTTGCGCCGGAGAAGCGCAACGTCGATACAATCACGGCTGGTAGTGAAAGCATACTGGTAAGCGGAGGTCTTCGTGAAAGAACTGATGGTCCTGTCTGTGATCCTGACCGCCGTGGTCGTCGCGATCTATATCTCTTTCGCCTAGATGTGCGGGTCTTCCGGTTCTCGCGCCGGGGGCGCTTGACCTGAAGATCCGCTCGGATCATCCCATGCGCGTCTCCGCGGGGGACGCCTACCGGGGCGCGGAGAACTAGCCCGCGTCACAACGGGATGCGGGCGCGGATCCTGGTTCCCCCGCCGGCTGCGCTCTCGACCCTGAACGTCCCCCCCAGGCGCATCGCCCGCTCGCGCATCGAGCGCAACCCAAGGTGCCCGGGGAACTCGCCCCCAGTATCAAAGCCAACGCCGTCGTCTGAGACCTCAAGGCTAAGTGATCCACTATCGCAGGCCATCTCAAGCTCCACTTTGTTAGCCCGGGCGTGCTTGACTGTGTTGTGCATAGCCTCCTGGGCTATGCGGTAGAGTGCTTCTTTGCTCTCAAGAGGAGCCTCCGGTTCGTCGCACAGGGAGGTTGAGACCTCTATCTCGTGGCGCGCTCTTAGGGCCGCGGCCTGCTTCTCCAGCGCCGCCGCAAGTCCTTCGGTCTCTAGAGATTCGGGCCTTAGCTCGAAGATAAGCGCCCGCATCTCGGCGAGGCCTGCATCGGCCAAGGAGAGGACGTAGTCGAGGGGGTCGGCGAGGAGTTTAGGGTTCTGGTCCACAAGCTTTCGGGCGGTTCTGGCGCCAAGGGCTATACCGTAGAGGGCCTGGGAGACGGAGTCGTGGAGCTCTCTGGCGAGGCGCTGGCGCTCTTCGAGGGCTGCCTTGCCTCGGGCTTCTGAGAAGAGGCGGGCGTTCTCCAGGGCTACCGCGGCCTGGTCGGCGACGGCCTTGAGGAAGACCTTCTCGTCCTCGCCAGGCTCCTGTTCGGGGAGGTAGCAGAAGAAGATCGCTCCCAGCGCTTGCCCCCTGGAGACGAGCGGCAGGCTGTAGACGATGTCCCACGGCACCTCGCGGACGAGGTGGTGTAAAGGAGCGTAGCGCCGGTTCTCCAGGAGGAACCGGCGGAGGTCGCGGATGAGCACAGGCTCACGCGTGCGGAAGGCCCTGAGGCTCGGGGATGGGGCCCCGGCCCGGTAGGCGGCCTGAAGCCCTGTGGTATACCCCTCGGGCAGGCCGTAGGAGCCGAACACGTGGAGCGATTCGTCTTCCTTGTCGATGAGGACCACTCCGCAGGCTACTGCGGTGCTGGCGTTCACGGCGCTCATTGCAAGGACGTTCAGGGTGTCCTCCGTGGGGAGGTCGAAGGCGAGGTTGGCGGCGATGCGCGAGAGGGTGGCCACGCGCTCCTCGAGGAGGCGCTGCGCCCGCGCCCGCTCGGTGACGTCGTGGGCAACGACGCACATGGTCTCCCTGGCGCCGCGCAGGATGATGCTGGCGCTCGTCTCGACATCGAGGAGGGAGCCGTCCTTGCGGCGGTACTTACGCTCGCCGGCAAAGGCGCTTCTCGCCTGCACGGTGCGTTGGATGTTTAGGTCTATGCTCTTCCTGTCGTGGGCTACGACGTCGTAGAGCGTCATGTGGTGGAGCTCATCTTCGGTGTAGCCGAGCGCTTCGCGAAAGGCGGTGTTGGACTCCACTATGCGCCTGGTCTCGACATCGACCAGGCAGATGTTCTCCGTGGCCTGCTCTATTACGGTGCGGTAGAGTTCCTCGCTCTGTTTGAGATCTTCCTCCGCCTGCATGCGCTCGGTAACGTCGCGCACGATGGTGCAGATGACATCTCTCCCTTCGAGGGAGATCACGTTCACGCCGACCTCGACGTCCACGAGCGTCCCGTCCCTGCGACGGTACTTCCTCCCGCCTACTACGCGGCGCCTGAGCTCCAGCGTGCGTCCTATGGTGGCGTCTACGTTCTCGCGCGGGTGCGCGACGAAGTCGTAGACCTCCATCCCGATCAGCTCTTCCGGGGCGTAGCCGAGCATCCTCCCGAACGAGGGGTTGGTCTCTATGATGCGCCTGGTGCCTGCGTCGAGGAGGTAGATGCCGTCGGTGGCCTGCTCGATGACAGCCCGGTAGCGCGTCTCGCTCGCCCCCAGCTCCTCCTCCACAGCCTGGCGCTGCAATGCTGCGCCGAGCGTGCTCGCGGCGGCCGTCAATGCGTCTATCTCGGCTGCAGACCATTCGCGTTCCTTCACGCAATCGTCGAACCCTATAAACCCCCACCACGACCCTTCGACGAAGATCGGCACGAGGATCATCGAGCTGATCCCCAGCTCCCCGGCGAGGAACCACCGCTCGCGCTCGGGGAAGTCCCTGACGTTGCCGTACAGTGGCTCGCCCCGCCCGAGGACCTCCTCCCAGCGGCCGAAGTCCGCCCGGGGGTCGGAGTGGGTGGCCCGATACGGGAAGTCGGTGATGGGGGAGCCATCCGGGCCATCTGGAATACCGTACGGCACCCCCGGGGCCACCCACTTGTGGAGCTGGCTGTTCCACAGCCTGCCGTCGTCTCCGATGTAGTTTCGGAAGACGTACACACGGCTCGTCTCGGTGGCCTGGCCCAGCCGCCCGAGCACCTCCTCCATGCCCCTCTCGCGGTCGGTAGGGTTGCCGAGGAAGTACTCCGCGGCGAACCTCACTGCCTCCAGAATGGCGTTCCGGCGCTGCAGTTCTTCGTCTGCGTGCCGCCGCTCCTCGGCCTCGGCGAGGCTCCTCTCAACCGTCGGGCACAGGCGCGCGAGGTTATCCTTCGTGAGGAATTCGTCAGCGCCGGCTTTCATCACCTCGACCGCCGCGTCCTCCCCTAGCTTGCCCGAGACCACGATAAACGGCGCCTCCAGGCCCGATTCCCGGAAGAGGGCGAGGGCCTCGGGCGCCCCGAAACGCGGGAGCCTGTAGTCCGAGACGACCACGTCCCAACCGGGGGCGGCGAGCGCCTTCTCCATCGCCTCGGGCGTCTCTACCCGCTCATACTCCGGCTCGTAGCCGCACCTCTTCAGCTCGCGCATGAGGAGCAGGGTGTCGTTCTCCGAGTCCTCAACGATGAGCACCCTGAGCGGCCTGCTGCCGCCGTTATGGGGTGGTGTTACCAAGGCTCCTCGCCGAGCTCGTCGATGCTGACCAGCCCGGTCCTGACGGCGTAGAGCGCAGCCTGCGTGCGGCTCTGGACGCCGAGCTTCATGAGGATGCTCGAGACGTGGGCCTTGACCGTCTTCTCGCTGACGTAGAGGCTGCTCGCTATCTGTTTGTTGGCCTTGCCGCGGGCGAGGAATCTCAGGACCTCGGTCTCGCGGTCGGTGAGCGCCTCAGGGCTATCTGGGGCGCGCACCTCGCGCATCAACCTGGCCGCAGCCTCGGGAGCAAGGTGCACCCGGCCCTCGGCCGCGGCCTTTATCGCCCGGCTTAGCTCCTCCGAGTCCGTGTCCTTGAGGAGGTAGCCGATCGCCCCGGCGCGCACGGCCCCCGTCACCGAGGCGTCCTCCAGCACGCTGGTGAGCGCTATGACCTCCACGTCCGGGAGCTCGGCCCGGATCTTCTCGGTCGCCGAGATGCCGTCCATGACCGGCATGAGGAGGTCCATAAGCACCACGTCGGGCCCGAGGTCCCTGGCCATGGCCAGGGCCTCCTCGCCGTTCGACGCCTCCCCGACCACCTCGAAGTCGGGGTCGAGAGAGAGGAACATGCGCAGCC
>JBJMIY010000055.1:0-9925 GCA_045806605.1 Rubrobacteraceae bacterium | reverse complement strand
TCCACCACCAGGCGCATCACCCAAATGAGTGATCTTTGGGCTTTGCACCCGGTCCGATTGGGCCAGGACTGCCGAGGAGTTAGGGGCGTGTCACCTTGTATTATGTGGAAGTTAGCGGCGGGATCTCCTGCGAAGGCCTCTAGGGCATCGGACCGGGGGAGAGCCAAGGATCTGGGCCGGGGAGGCTTGGAGGAAGACCCCGGCCCTAATGTTGATGGTTCAACGCGCGCGCGTCAGCTCCAACCACCGCCTCCCGATGACCTCGCCGTTGTGGTGTCACAATAACTCGGGCGGGATGTGTTACACAGCTTCACACACTGTTGTCCTCCACAGCAAGGACTCTTCATGCACACTTCCCCGCTGCGGCACTGCGAACTCCTCGCGCACGTCCGACCGCTACAACAGGGGTACACACAGCGCTTGTTGCCCGCAACCGTCCTGATACAGAAGCATACTTTCCTGGTGCCGGTGCCCGTGCATCTCCTCTCGCAGCTCCTGATAGCTGGCCCACTGCTAGGGCACGTGGGAACCGCCTGGGCAGCGTTCGCCGATCCCAGCAGCCCAGCGGCGCCTAACAGCGACGCACCGGCCAACTTGAGGGCCCGACGCCGTGAGATGTTTTCGCTGGCTAATGCACTTGCCAGATCGTCGAAGGAGCGCTGCACACCTGTATCGTCCTCTCGAAAGGCACTCATCCACCTGCCGTAGTCTCTTTTAGACATAAGAAGAACCTCCCTTCTCCCACTTCAGCTGAAGCGGAGCATCCCTTTCCACTGCAACTATTATGCCATGCATTGAAGCCTGGTGCGACCTTCAAAAAACACTACACAGGCGAGCTTACCGTGACCTTATATATTTCGGCATCCTGACTGCGAAGGTGCGCTCCTGGATCTATGTCCTCGCCGGCCGCGTTAGCCGCCAGGAGGGACGAGTGAATCTAGCCTGGACCACAGCTCGTCTGGTATGGGGTGGGTTGAAAGCTCGATCGTCTGCTCCACCCGTTCCGGACGGCTTATGCCCACAATGGTCGAGACCACGCGGGGGTCCCGCAGGGAGAACTGCAGGGCGGCGGCCGCCAGCGGGACGCCGAGCTCCTGGCACGCGCTCTCCATCTTGCGCACTCGCTCGACCATCTCCTGAGGGGCTTCCCTGTACTCGTAGCGGGCGTAGGCGTCGGGGCCCTTGGCCAGGATGCCGCTGCCGTAGGGGGCTGCGTTGAGCGCGGCCACGCCCTGCTGCGTTGCGACGTCGAGGAGCGGCTCGGCGGTACGGTTCACTAGCGTGTAGCGGTTGTGGGTTACGACCGCCTCGAAGACACCGGTCTCGACGAATTGGATCAGGAGGTCGACCGGTCCGCCCGCGATCCCGAGGTGCTCTATGACACCTTCTTCCTTGAGGTCGGCCAGCGTCTCCACGGGGCCGCCGGGCGCCATCATGTACTCGAACGGCTCGCGTCCGGGCTCGTCGAGGTACTCGGGGTCGTGCAGGTGCACGAGCTGCAGCCGGTCCAGCCCCAGCAGCCGCAGGCTCCGCTCGACCGAGCGGCGCATCTGGTCTCCGGAGAAGTCTCCGGTCTTCGGGTCGCGGTCAGCCTTGGTGGCGAGCACGCAACCCTCGGGAAGGCCCCCGATCTCCCTGAGCGCCTCTCCTATGCGCCGCTCGCTCTCCCCGTCCCCGTAGGAGGCTGCCGTATCGAGGAAGTTGAGCGGGCTACCGAAGACGGCGCGAAGCGTATCGAAAGCCCGCTGCTCGGAGACGGAGTACTCGAACGTGGCCGGCATGTCCCCGAGCGGAGCGGCGCCGACACAGACCGGCGACACGGAGAAGCTAGTCCTCCCAAGGAGACGCCGCGACGAAGGATCGGTCACGCCTCTCTCCGTCATTGACCCTACCTCTCCACGCCGTCAACCGCTCTCCGCCGCGCGCCGCGCCGCCTCTTCTGTGTCCCTGAGGGCCTCGTTTACATCCTTGCCCAGGAGCGCCTCGCGGACACCCTGCCAGATGGCGTCCTCCACCGCGGGGTAGTTCTCGTGCTTGGGAGGGATGAGAGCCGCCTCCTGCGCCTCCTCCAGCAGACCCCACCTCCGCTCCACCAGCGAACCGGCAGGGGCCTCAGACCGGGCGTCCCCCAGAGAGTCCCTGCGCGCCGGGAGCGTTCCGAGCCCGGCCTCGAGCGCCTGCGACTCGCGCGAGGTGAGGAAACGCAGCAGCTGGACCGCCGCGGGACGATCGCGGACCGTAGCAGGTATCGCGAAGGTGTGGCAGCCCGAGTAGATGAAGCGCCCCGCCCTCCCCTCGGGGTAGAGCGCGACGTTGTAGGAGCCCGCGACGGCGCTCGTCTCGGGGTCCTCGTAGGTGTAGAAGCCGCCGGGCCAGTCTGTGGACATCGCGGCCTTCCCCTCCCTGAAGCAGGCGGCCACCTCGTCATAGTGCCAGTCCGGCGTCTCCCGCGGCGCGGCCCGCTCGTAGAGGTCCTTCAGGAGGGCGAGAGCCCAGCGGCCCGCCTCGTCGCTTAGCCTGGGCGCCGGTGGACCGCTCTCCTCGAACATCCGCCCTCCCGCCATCGCGTGCAGCTCGAAGAAGTGGCCGAAGAGCCCGGACTCTCTGCCTGGGAAGACGAAGCCGTAGACATTGTCCGATCTCAGCCGGGCGGCCTCGTCCCGGAGCTCTTCCCACGAGATGGGTGGCTCGGGGACGAGGTCGGTGCGGTGGTAGAGCAGCTTCACGTCCAGGTTTCGCGGGACACCGTAGAGAGTCCCCTCAATGCGCGCGAGCTCGAGGGGGCGCGTCGCGAACGGTTCGAGCTCCGCACTGTCGAGGTCGTCGTCGAGGGGAGTGAGCCAGCGCTTCTGGCTCGGGGCGTACTTGGCGTGCGTGGAGATCAGGTCGTACGAGGCTGCGCCCGAGCCGAACTCCTCTTCGATCCGCTCGTTGAGATCCGGATGCGAGGGGGCGACGACAGCCTCGACCTCGACGCCGTCCCGCGCCTCGAACTCCTCGAGGCGCGCGTACAGGGGATCGTACATCGGCCCACCCACCAGCAAGACCCGCAAGCTCTTCGCCATACCCGCCCCCGCGTCGTCGGCATCCTCGGCGAAATGTACCGATCACGGGCGACCGGGTCAACGATCACCTCCCCGGTGGCGCGGCGGTCTGGACCGTGCAACACTACTGGGCCGAGCGGAAAGGAGAAGTCGTGGCAAAGGTTGGAATTCTGACGTTCTCCGACGGCCGGGACTTCGTCCACGAGGGCGCAGGCGTCGGAGCATTCGCCCGCGACGTTGAAGATGACATAGTTGGGGCCCTCAAAGCCGCAGGGCACGAGGTCGTGCGGGCGCGCGAGCTCGTCTGGACCAACCGGCTCGCCATCAGCGAGTCGCGCCGCGTCGCCGCCGCGAGGCCGGACCTGACGGTCTTCAACATCCCGGTGTGGGCTTTCCCGCACTTCTCCATGCTGGCAGCCAACGAGACGCAGGGGCCGCTCCTGCTCTTCTCCAACATCAACCCCGAACAGCCCGGGATGGTAGGGATGCTCGCCGCGGCGGGCGGGCTCGACCAGATAGGACGCACCTACGGCCGCGCCTGGGGCGACGTCTCCGACCCAGCGGTGCTCTCGCGCCTGGAGACCTATATCAGGGCCGCGAAGGCAGTGCGCTCCCTCGAGGGGAGCACCTTCGGCCGTATCGGCGGGCGCCCGATGGGCATGTACACCGCCGTCTCCAACACGGACCAGTGGATGGAGAAGTTCGGGGTGGACGTGGAGGAGATAGACCAGTGGGAGCTGGTCAGGCGCTCCGGCGAGGTGGAAGGGAGCAAGGTGCGCGCCGCGAGGGAATGGCTCGAAGAGCATGCCGCCGGGGTGCACTACGACGGGGACCGGCTCACGCCGGAGATCCTGGAGCGCCAGATCCGGTCCTACTACGTGATGCGCGAGCTGATAGAGGAGTGGAACCTGGACTTCTCCGGCATAAAAGGCCAGCCCGAGCTGACCACCTACTTCGCCACGATGGACATAACCGAAGCCTTCCTCAACGACCCCTACGACTGGGACGGCCCCAAGGAGCCGCACGTCTGCGCCACCGAGGCCGACATGGACGCAGCCCTCACGATGCAGATCCTCAAACATCTCTCCGGCACCCCGGTCCTCTTCGCCGACGTTCGTCACTACCACGCGAACCGCGACGTCTGGGACCTGTGCAACTCCGGCCAGCACGCCACCTGGTTCGCCGCGCGCAGCGACGACCCCGCTGAGAACATGCGCCACGTCCACCTCTACCCCGAGGAGTTCTTCTTCCCCGCCGGGGGCGCGGCGGTGCACCACCTGGCGGCTGAGGGCGACTTCACCTTCGCGCGCCTGACGCGGCACGACGGGTTCTACAGGATGCACGTGCTGCGTGGGGCGTTCGTGCGCTTCGACGACGATACCAACGAGGACCTCATGCGCCAGTCCACCTACGCCTGGCCCCACGCCTTCGCGAAGATGGACGCGGAAGCGGAGGAGATCCTCTCCCGCTACGGCTCCAACCACATCCACGCAATCCCCGGCGACCACGTCGAGGAGCTGCGCGTGGTATGCGATATCCTGGACATGGACTACGACGGTTTCGGTGGAGCGGCGTGAGCGAGCTACTCCTGGGGATAGACATAGGCACCTCCAGCACTAAGGGCGTGCTCGCCCGGCCCGGAGGCGAGGTGGTCGCTACTGCGGAGAGGCCACACGAGCTCTCGCTGCCGCGCCCCGGCTGGGCGGAGCACGACGCCGAGAAGGTGTGGTGGGATGACTTCGTCTCCATCTGCCGGGAGTTGCTAGATCAGGCGGACGATGGGGTCGCTGCGGTCTGCACGAGCGGCATAGGGGCGTGTCTCTTGCCGGCCGACGAGGCGGGCAACCCTCTCAGGCCCGCGATCCTCTACGGCATAGACACGCGGGCGGAGCGCGAGATCGAGGAGCTCAACGAGCGCTACGGGGAGGAGAACCTCCTCGAACGTTGCGGCTCGGTGCTGACTACCCAGGCCGTCGGCCCCAAGCTCCTCTGGCTGCGGCGCAACGAGCCCGAGGTCTGGGAGAAGACGCGCAAGTTCTTCATGGCGAACTCGTTCATCGCCTGGCGGCTCACGGGCGAGTACGTGCTCGACCACCACTCGGCGAGCCAGTGCGACCCGCTCTACGACGTGCATGAGAACCGTTGGATCGCGGACTGGGCCGAGGAGATCGCGCCGGGTTTGCCGCTGCCACGTCTCCTCTGGCCCGCCGAGGTCGTCGGTGAAGTAACACCGGAAGCGTCCGAGGCGACGGGCATCCCGGCCGGCACGCCGGTAGCGGCGGGGACTATAGACGCCTGGAGCGAGGGTGCGAGCGTCGGGGTCCAGGAGCCGGGGGATCTCATGCTCATGTACGGCACGACGATGTTCATGATCGAGGTGCTCGAGGAGCCGCTCTCCCACCCCGGACTCTGGGGCACTGCGGGGATATTGCCGAACACCCACAATCTTGCCGCCGGGATGGCGACGTCGGGGGCGCTTACCGGCTGGCTCAAGAAGATCTCCGGCGATCTGTCCTACGAGGAGCTTACAGAGGAAGCGGCCAACGTGCCACCGGGGTCTGAAGCCCTCGTCGTGCTGCCGTACTTCGCCGGGGAGCGAACGCCGCTGTTCGATCCCCGTGCGCGAGGTCTGATCTCCGGCCTCACCCTCAGCCACGGACGCGGCCACCTCTACAGGGCGATGCTCGAGGCCACGGCTTACGGCGTCAGGCACATCTTCGAGTTCATGCGCGACGCAGGAGGCGGGGGGAAGAGGCTGGTGGCGGTCGGGGGCGGGACGAAGGGAGGCTTGTGGACCCAGATCGTCTCCGATGTGACCGGTAGGCCGCAGGATCTGCCCGAACAGACCATCGGGGCCAGCTACGGGGACGCCCTGCTGGCCGCACGTTCCGTTGGTCTCGCCGCTCCCGACACCGACTGGAGCAAGCTCTCCGACACCGTTGAGCCCAGAGCAGAGAACCGTGGGATCTACGACGAGCTCTATGGTATCTACCGAGAACTCTACCCGGCTACCCGCGAGCAGGTGCACAAGCTGGCCGACATGCAGAAGGGAGGAGCAGATGTCGTCACCTGAGACGAAAACTCCGGTCGTACGGTTCCGGAACGTCTCGAAAGAGTTTCCCGGCGTGCTCGCAGTTGATAGCGTGGATCTTGACATCCTGCCCGGCGAGATCCACGTCGTGGCCGGAGAGAACGGGGCCGGCAAGTCCACGTTGATGAAGCTACTCTCGCAGGTCGAGCGGCCGAGCGGGGGAGAGGTGGAGATCTCCGGCGAGCCCGTCGAGTTCCATGGTCCTCGGTACGCGCAATCCCTCGGGGTGGCGATGGTCTACCAGGAGTTCGCCCTCGCCTCTCACCTCTCGATAGCTGAGAACCTGTTCATGGGACGCGAGCCGGGACGCTTCGGGTTCGTGAATCGGAGGGCCGAGAGCGAAGAGGCGCGCGGGTTGCTCGAGCGCGTGGGCCTGCGCACCGACCCCGACCGGATGGTTTCGAGCCTCGCGGTCGCCGAGCAGCAGCGGCTCGAGATCGCCAAGGCGCTCGCCATAGATGCGAAGGTCGTGATCATGGACGAGCCGACTGCCACCTTGGCGGAGAGGGAGATCGAGGACCTCTTCGGCGTGATACGCGACCTCACCTCAGGTGGCATAGCGATCCTGTACATCTCGCACCGCCTGGACGAGATCTTCCGCATCGCCGACCGGGTGACGGTCATGCGCGACGGCAAGATCGTGGACACCCTGCCGGTCGGGGATCTTGACGAGGACAAGCTGGTCAGGCTGATGGTCGGGCGGGATATTGAGAACCTCTACCCCAAGACCGAAGTAGAGATCGGTGACGTGGTCCTCCGGGCCGAGGGCATAACCCGCGCCAACGTACTCAAGGATTGCTCGTTCGAGGTCCGCTCCGGGGAGATTCTGGGCTTCGCCGGGCTCGTCGGAGCCGGGCGCACGGAGCTCGCCCGGGCGGTCTTCGGGGCGGACCGCATGGACTCGGGGACCGTCGAGCTCGAAGGGAGAGAGCTGAACATCATGAACCCCCAGGACGCCATAGAAGCCGGTATCGGTTACCTGACCGAGGACCGCAAAAGCGAGGGGCTGGCGCTCCAGCTCGGGGTGGATCAGAACATCACGCTGGCCCATCTGCCGACACGGTTCGGGTTCATAAACCTGGTGGAGGAGCGCCGGATCGCCCGGCGTCGCCGGGACGAGCTGAACATAAGAACGCCCTCGATCCGGCGTAGCGTGCAGGTGCTCTCGGGGGGCAACCAGCAGAAGGTGGTCGTCGCCAAGTGGCTCGAGACCCGGGCAAGAGTACTGTTCTTCGACGAGCCCGCCCGCGGCATCGACGTGGGGGCCAAGGCCGAGATGTTCGGCCTGATCGAAGACCTGGCAAAGGAGGGTCGGGGGATAGTCATAATTTCCTCTTATTTGCCGGAGCTTCTGAACATGTGCGACCGCATCCTGGTGATGCACGAAGGCGAAGTGGCAGGGCTGATACCCCGTGCAGAATTCTCGGAGGAGCGCGTGATGGCGCTCGCCACAGGGATAGAGGAGGCCGCATGAGTAACACGGCAACCACCGAAGAGCGCGCCGGAGGCACTCTACGCGAGAGGCTCTCCGGCGTCATCTCACAGCTCGCCGCCGCCGGGGCACTCATCGTCGTCTTCGTCTTTCTCTCGATCGCCTCGCCCGTCTTCCTCACCGCCGACAACCTCTATAACATCGGGGTGCAGACCTCTTACACCGCCGTGATCGCCATCGGCATAACGTTGGTCATCATAACCGCGGGTATCGACCTCTCGGTTGGGTCTGTGGCGGCGCTCTCGGGCGTGGTGGGGGTGGTGCTGATGGCGAAGGCCGGCGTCCCGGTCGTGCTCGCCATCCTGGGCGGCATCCTGGTGGGGGCGGCCTGCGGGCTCGTCAACGGGCTGCTGGTCTCCGTCGCCGGCCTCAACCCGTTTATCGCCACTTTGGGCATGCTCAGCGTCGCCCGGGGCATGGTCTACATTCCCACGAACGCCAAGTCCGTCTTCGGGGTACCGGACTCCTTCAGGCTGCTGGGGCAGGGCGTAATCGGCTCTATCCCCATACCGATCATCGTGGTCGCGGTAGTCGCGGTCGCCGGGTACGTCGTCCTCGCACGCACCAAGCTCGGGCGTTACGCTTACGCTATGGGCTCCAACCGTGAGGCCGCCCGGCTCTCGGGCATCCCGATCCGTCGCTACCTGACGGTGGTGTACGTGATCTCGGGCGCCCTGGCCGGTTTTGGGGGCATGATAGCCTCCTCCCAAGTGGCCTCGGGGCAGCCGAACTTCGGCATAGGGCTGGAGCTGGATGCTATAGCCGCGGCGGTCATCGGTGGGGCGAGTTTGTTCGGGGGACAGGGGACAGTCGTGGGGACCTTGATCGGAGCGTTCTTGATAGCCCTAATCCGCAACGGATCGGTGCTCTTGGACGTGAACATCTACTACCAGCAGGTGATCATCGGGGTGGTGATCTGGGTCGCCGTCCTCTGGGATCAATACCGGCGCCGCAGGCTCGCGGTTTCGGAGTAAGGCGGAAAAGAGAGGAGAAACGCATGTCGGTGACGAAAAGGAGAGTGAGCCGCAAGGAGTTCTTGAGACTCGGCGGGACTGGACTGGCCGGAGCGGCGCTCTTGGGCACAGCGGGTTGCCAGCCGAAGGTCCGGCAGTCCAGTGGCGGCGGCGGAGGTGCGGGCCAGAAGGGGCCGATCCGGCTAGCTGTCGTCCCAAAGGCCGTGGGCTTCGCCTTCTGGGAGCAGGTGAGGATCGGTGCCGAGTGTGCCGCCTCGAAGCATGAGGACGTCCAGGTCCAGTGGGACGGGGTGACCTCCGAGACCGACGTTAGCGGTCAGGTGAACCTGCTGCAGAATTTCATTACCCAGGGAGTCGATGGCCTGGTCTACGCCGCTACCGACGCCAAAGTGCTCTATCAGGTCACCAAACAGGCGCTCGACCAGGGTCTTGTGATAGTAAACATAGACTCGGGTACCGACCCGCAGCCCAAACAGGTCCCGGTAGTGGCGACCGACAACGTAGCCGCTGCCGCGCGTATCACCAAGCTCATGGCCAAGCGGCTTGGCAAAGAGGGCGGAAAGATCGCCTTTATCCCCTTCCAACCGGGTACCGAAACCAACGACACCCGCACAGAGGGCTTTAAGAACGTCCTCAAGCAGAACCCGCAGCTAGATCTGGTCGCCACCCAGTCGAGCGAGAGCAACCAGAACACCGCCCTGCAGGTAACGAACGACATCTTGACCGCCCACCCCGACCTAAACGCTATCTACGCAGCCAACGAGCCCGGCGTTCTAGGCGCCGCCGAGGCCGTCCGGCAAGCGGGCGAATCCGGCAAGATCCTCATCTACGGTTGGGACACCGCGTCAGACGAAGTGAAGGCTGTCAAGGACGGCGTTGTCGTCGCCCTCGTCGCCCAAAACCCCTTCCGCATGGGCTACGACGGCGTCAACGAGGCGGTGAAGAAGATCCGCGGCGGCGAGAGTGTGGAGCTGAAGAGCATAGATACCGGCGCGACCATGATCACCAAGGACAACGTCAACGAACCCGACGTCCAAGCCCTCCTTCACCCTAGCTGCAAGAACCCCCCGCTCTAGAGCGGATCACTAGGGGGGAGGTCGCCGGCGACCTCCCCCTAAACTTCTACTAGGCGTACGTGGCCCGCCGACGTGTACGCGGGATGGGAGGGCGACAGCGGCAACACGCTACGCGGCAACACCGCCAACGACAACGCCCGCAACGGGATCTACGCCTTTGGCGCAACTGAGAACACCTTCGAGGCGAACAAGATGTTCGGCAACGCGATCCTCGACGCGCGACGAGGCCCGCGACAGAAACATATGGA
>JBJMIY010000054.1:0-4337 GCA_045806605.1 Rubrobacteraceae bacterium | reverse complement strand
CTCCGGAGCCGTCCTGCCGGCCGGCATTACTCGATTCCGCCTCAGGGAGCGCGTCCTCGGCGTCCGCTATCCGCTCACGAAAATGAAAAACGGGAACGCCCCGACCCGCAATGCCGAGCTCAAGGCTTTCGTCGAGAGGCTTTGGAGAGAGAACCGCATCCGCTATTACAAAGAGCCCGTCGTCCTGTTCGAGTAGGCACGCGCGTCACGGCGCGAGGTCCCCGTGGAGCAGGCGTTGGAGAACCCTCGAAGCGAGCTCCAGAACATAGTTGACAAGAGTTAGGCTGGGCATTTCAAAACGTAAAATCTATGTGCTACGCTGCACGTGTGGCAGAGAGCAGCGGCCCCCATCGGCGGACGGAAGGCACCCGTCCCCGACCCTACCTGATCCCAGGCGAGGAACAGCTTCGCGGTGCTATACCTCCGGAGGTCAATCCGTGACGGCGACGGTCGTGCTCGGGCTGGCGTGGGGTGACGAGGGCAAAGGACGGGTGTGCGACGCCCTTGCGGCTGACGTGGGCTATGTCTCCCGCTACTCTGGCGGAAACAACGCGGGGCACACCGTCCGGGTTGGCGAGGAAGAGTTCGCGCTGCACCTGGTCCCTTCCGGCATCGTGCGCGAGGGGGTTGTGTGCACCATAGGGAACGGGGTGGTCGTCAACCCCGAGGTGCTCGCCGAGGAGGTCAGGGGGCTGGAGGAGCGGGGGCTCGATGTAAGGGACCGGCTCAAGGTGGACGGGCGGGCGCACCTCGTGATGCCCTACCACATCGCGCTCGACTCGCACAGGGAGATAGCGCTCGGGAATGCCAGGATCGGGACCACGAACCGCGGCATAGGACCGACCTACGAGGATAAGGTCGCCCGCTACGGCATCCGTGTTCAGGATATCTTCGACGAGGGCATCTTGAAGACGAAGCTCAAGGCGGCGCTGCGCGAGAAGAACGCAATCTTCGAGAACGTCTACGGCGAGGAGCCCTACGACGTCTCCGACGTCGCAGGGTGGTTACTCTCCTTCAAGGAATTCATAGAGCCGATGGTCTCGGACACGGGAGCCATCTTGAGGTCGGCGCTGGAGCGCAGAGAGCGGGTGCTGCTCGAGGGCGGGCAGGCGACGCTGCTCGACAACGACCACGGGACCTACCCGTTCGTCACCTCCTCCAACCCCACGGTGGGGGGCGCGATCGTGGGCTCCGGCATACCTCCGCGCAGCGTCGAGTACGTCATCGGGGTGACCAAAGCCTATACCACGAGGGTCGGTGACGGGCCGATGCCCACGGAGCTGTTCGACCAGACCGCCGAGACCATAAGAGAGGTCGGGGGCGAGTACGGCACCACGACGGGCAGGGCCAGGAGGGTGGGATGGCTCGACCTGCCCGCCATCAAGTGGGCGGCGTCGCTCAACGGGATCACGCACCTCGCCGTCACGCTCCTCGACGTGCTCTCTGCGGTCGATGAGATAAAGATCTGCGTCGGCTACGAGATAGACGGCCAGCGCTTCGAGGGATACCCGATGCACCAGACAGCCCTCCACCACGCCCGCCCCGTCTATAAGGAGCTACCCGGCTGGAGAGATGACATCACGGGGTGCAGGATGCGCGGGGATCTCCCGGAGGCGGCGCAGGACTTCGTGGGGTTCGTGGAGGCCGAGGTCGGGGCTCCGCTGTGCATGATCAGCGTCGGACCCGAGCGGGACCAGGCGATAATAGAGAGGATCGGTACCTAGAGGCGTGAAGGTGATGGTCGTCGGGGGAGGCGGGCGCGAGCACGCGCTGGTCGAGACCCTGGCGGCGAGTCCCCTCGGGCCCGAGATGCACGCCGCCCCGGGCAACCCTGGCATTGCCCGCATCGCGCAGGTAGCGGACATCCCCTCTGACGACCTGATCGCCCTGCGCGACTACGCGAGAGATAACGGAATAGACCTCACGGTCGTCGGCCCTGAGGATCCCCTGATCGGCGGTATCACCGAGGCCTTCTGGGAGGCTGACCTCAAGGTCTTCGGACCCTCCCGCGCCGCCGCCCGTATAGAGGGCTCCAAGGTCTTTGCGAAGGAGCTGATGAAGCACGCGGGCGTCCCCACCGCCAGCTTCGAGGCCTTCGACCACGAGCCCGCTGCGCTCGCCCACCTCCGCAGGCTCGGCGACTACCCCGTCGTAGTGAAGGTCGACGGAGCCGCAGGGGGCAAGGGCGTGACGGTGGCTCGTAGCCGCGAGGAGGCAGAGAACGCGGTGCGGGCGGCCTTCGGGGGGAAGTTCGGGGCGGCGGGCGAGAGGATCGTCATAGAGGAGTACCTGGAGGGCCACGAGGCTTCCGTTTTCGTCATCACAGATGGCCGGGAGATGCTCCCGTTCCTGCCAGCGCAGGACTACAAGCGTATCTACGATGGGGATGAAGGACCGAACACGGGGGGGATGGGGGCCTACTCCCCGCTCATGTGGATGGAGCCAGCAACCTACACGGCCATCCTGGAGGAGATCATCCGCCCCACAATCCACCAGCTCGCTCTCATAGGGGCCTCGTACTCCGGCCTCCTGTACGCCGGCGTCATGGTCACCGACGAGGGGCCGAAGGCGCTCGAGTTCAACTGCCGCTTCGGGGACCCCGAGACGCAGGTGATCCTGCCCCGCATGGGCTCCGACCTACTCGAGTTGATGATCGCATCCGAGGTTGGCGACATCGCGGGGCGCGAGATCGCCTGGTCGGCGGACAAGGCGGTGTGCGTGGTGCTCGCCTCCGAGGGCTACCCCGAGTCTTCCTCCTCGGGGGATGAGATCACCGGCCTCGAGAACATACCGGCCGGCGTCTACATCTACCACGCCGGAACAGAGGAGCGCGACGGTCGCTTCTACACCGCCGGAGGTAGGGTCCTCAACGTCGTCGGCACCGGCCCGACGATCATAGAAGCGCGCGCCCGCGCCTACGCCGCCGTCGAGCAGATCCACTTCGAAGGCATGCAGTACCGCACCGACATAGCCATGGAAGCCATAGAGTTGGAGGACCTTTGAGCCCGAGCGTCGGTATCCTTGTCGGCAGCAAATCCGACCTGCCGATCTTGGAGAAGTGCACCAACCGCCTCGAAGACCTCGGGATAGACTACGAGCTCGAGGTCCGCTCCGCCCACCGCAACCCCGAAGCCGTCGCCGAATACGTCACCTCCGCGCCCGAGCGTGGCATCAAGGTCTTCATCTGCGCCGCGGGCATGGCAGCTCACCTCGCCGGAGCCGTAGCGGCGAGGACCAACCTGCCGGTCATAGGCATCCCCATAGCCGCCGGCACCCTGGGCGGCTTCGACGCCCTCCTCGCCACCGTCCAGATGCCCTCAGGCGTCCCAGTCGCGACGGTAGCGGTAAACGGGGCCGCCAACGCCGCAGTGCTGGCCGCGCAGATACTCGCACTCTCCGACACTGAGCTTGCGCAGAGGCTGGAAGACGGGTCGTGATCGAGCGCTACACCCTTCCGGAGATCGGGGCGGTCTGGACAGAAGAAGCCAAGTACCGGGCCTGGCTCGAGGTCGAGCTCGCCGTCTGCCGCGCTCGTGCGCGGCTCGGCGAGATCCCAGCCGAAGAGGTCGACGAGCTCGCCAAAAAGGCGGACTTCACCGTCGAGCGCATCCACGAGATAGAGGCCGAGACCAACCACGATGTCATAGCCTTCGTCTCCACCGTCGCGGAGACGGTGGACAGCCCCGTCTCCCGCCACTTCCATTTCGGTCTGACGAGCTCGGACGTCCTGGACACCGCGGGCGCCCTGCAACTTCGGGATTCGCTGGATCTCATCCGGAGAGATGCCAGGGAGCTGGCCCTCCTGCTCTGCGAGATGGCTCTGGAGCACAGGCACACCGTCATGGTCGGACGCACGCACGGAGTACACGCGGAGCCGACGGTGCTGGGGCACAAGCTCGCGGTGTGGGCCTTCGAGATGGAACGTAACTTGGATCGTCTGGCGCACGCGAGAGAAGTCGCGGCCGTAGGCAAGATCTCCGGCGCCGTCGGCGTCTATGCGAACGTGGACCCGAAGGTCGAAGCGATCGCCTGCGAGGAGCTGGGTATAAAAGCGGCCCCCGCATCGACCCAGATCGTGCAGCGCGACCGCCACGCCGAGGTCCTTGCCACTCTGGCTATCCTCGGTTCCACCGTCGAGAAGATAGCGCTCGAGGTCAGGGGCGCCCAGCGTACGGAGGTCCGCGAGCTGGCCGAGCCTTTCGGACGCGGGCAGAAGGGCTCCTCGGCGATGCCCCACAAGAGAAACCCGATCCTGGCCGAACGACTGTGCGGCATGGCGCGTATCCTGCGCGGCCTCGAAGTAGACAAAGACCGCATGCTGGAGAACCTGAACAGCG
>JBJMIY010000053.1:0-13769 GCA_045806605.1 Rubrobacteraceae bacterium | reverse complement strand
CCAGGAGATCCCGCAGCTTCCCGCTGAGTTTGAGCCCGGCCCGCTCGTAAGCTCTCCGCTGCCGATCTTCGGCGACGGTGTGACCCTGCTCGTCGAGGGTCTCGTCGAACTCGTAGAGGGGAACGCCGTTCTCCAGGGCGTTCAGGGCTCGCTCGTTCGGCGAGCGGTTGAAGGCGACGACCCTGTAGGCGAGCCGCCGCTCCAGGACACCCAGATCCCCGCAGATGTTGCCGAAACCAAAGACGAGCTGGACCGTGGTCGGCATGAGCACTATGGGGTCCTCCGCCCCTGAACCGAGGGCGAGCGTCACGCTCCGGGGCTCCTCGGACCCGTCGTCGCGCTTGTAGAGGTCCACCTGGACCACCCGGTCCCCGGACGGGACCCGCTCGCTACCTAACCGGTAACGGGTCCCCCGCAACGAGCCTACCTCTATGGGAGCCGTGGCCCTGCCCGGAACTTGCGCGTCCGGGTTGAACTCCATCATGCGGGCAGCAAGGAGGCGCTTGAGCTCGTCCGCGTGCCGGTCGTATACGCGCACGATGCGGTTACTGGACAGAACCGTCTGGTGCAGGTACTCGAGGAGTGTGCTCATGTACAGGGCCCTGCCCTTCGGGTCCTCCGGGTCCAGGCCCGCGACGGGCGCCGTGTGGAGGGTGTGACCCTCATCAGACTCCCGCACCTCGAGGACGGCGGTCTCGTGCTCCCTGAGAGCCACCACGCAGCTCTCCTCGGAGCGGTGGCGACGAAACCCATCCAGCTCCTCGGTCTCCACGGCGCCCCATCCGGCCTCCTCGAAGAGCTCCACCGTAGCGGGAGCCGCGGATCGAGGTGAGATCTCCCCCGCCGCATCGAGCAGAGAGGCTATGGGATCGAAGCCAGAGTCCCGCGGCAACCCCGTCCGGCCCTCCATGTGCGGCGGTCCCTCGCCCCTCGGGAAGGAGTGGCGGACCCTGGCGTCGATCCGAGGTATGTCGAGGGCTCCGTCGGCCAGCCTCCTGACTGTGTCCCGCTCATCGCCGGCCAGGCCCGAGGCGGCGAGCACGGCCCGCAACCGGCCCACGACGCCGTAGGAGATCTGGGGCGCGACGAAGAACACCTGGAAGGACTCGCCGGTGAGAGGCGCGACGACCGCGGCCGGGCGGTAGCTGTGGATGGAACGGAGCTTGGAGAAGACGATGTTCTGCAAGTACGTCCCGTCAAGCAGCGTCCGGACGGCGCCGTTCTCCTCCGGCAGAGGGATGACCCTGACGTCTCCCGCCTCCTTCAGGAGTCGCTCGTACTCCTCGGCTTGCAGGTATCCACCGTCTGCCTTGAGCGCCCTGACGGTCACGGCCCCGGCCAGGTGGGCCGTCCACGGGCCGACCTGGGCCCGCACGCTCAAGGCCCGCGAGCCTTCGAAGCCCGCGAGCCGGGTCGGGAGCGTGGGATCCAGGTTCTCGAGGGCGGCGAGCACTCCAGCCTCGATCCCGTGGGCCGCCCTGAAGGCAACATCGTCCGTGGAGTGACGGTTCTTCTCTCCGTACGGCACGGTCGTGGGGAGGGTCAGGTCGAACGCCGCCTCGACGCCCTCCTCCCGAAGCTCGTCGCCCGCTCCTTCTACAACGGGCAACAGGAACTCCAGAACGGCGGCCTCCGGGAGGGGGAGCAGTGAAGGCCCGCCCGCGCGCAGGAGCTCCCCGGAGACCCTGTCGAAAGCCACGGGCCCGTCCGGGTCCACCTCCGCGGCGAGCATGGCGTCGGCTGCATCGAGCTCGCCACCCTCCTGCACTGCGCCCTCGGGGGTGAGCCTCGTATCGCTGCTGAAGCCCACCACGGCCAGGTCCGGCTGCCCAATCTCACGGAGAGCCTCGCTCAACTCCCCGGCGTCTTCGACCTCGAATACCGGGTATCCGCCATCGTGCAGGTCCAGGAAGACGTCCCGCCGGCGCGCACCAGACTGTTGGGCCAGGAGCACCCTCAGACCCAGCCGCCTCAACCCCCTGGCCAGCTCCACGTTCGTCTCGTCGAGGCCGACGAGCAAGACCGTCCGCAATGGGGCGACCCTGAGCGGCATGGGTCCGACCCACGAGGCCCGCTCCGGAACCGTCACGCACGACGCGCCCCCCGGACCGTTGATCACGGCCTGGTAGAAGCGTGTCTTGAGAAGCCCGTCGGCGCCGAGCAGGTGAATCGTCCCCTCCAGCGTCTCACCCGCCCCTTCCACAGCCAGCGGCGCCGTCAGGCCAGCCCTCCCGTCCTCGAGAGGCTTCCAGTCACGGGTGCTCAAGAAGCTCATCAGCCGGTCGGGGTCCGCGTCGTAAAGGTCCAGTAGCCGGCCCTCCGCTAGGGCCCGCGAGTGCGCGTGCCCCAGGACGAGGCGGTAGTAGAGCGAGCGGTCGTCCCGCTCCTCGACCCTCACCCCCGGCGCCGGTCGCGTGATCAGGACTCCCTGATCCTCCGCTACGTGGACGATATCCCGGCCTTCGTGGCGAACGGTCCCCCTCGCAACCGCGGTTCTTCTGTCGGCCATGGCCCTCCCTTTCCACCCCCCCGACGGTGATCGCAACATCCGTCTCAAAGTGCGGCTCGTAATATAACAGGTCTGACCACTGGAGGACAGTACGATGTGAAGCGGGACGCACATCGGGGGTAAGATGGTGGTATCAGGGGAATTGCGACTGGAAGGTGTGGTGATGAAAGTAGATGGGGCGAACCTGGCTGCTGCGAGGGAGAGGGTCTTCATGTCGCAGGAGGAGCTGGCGGAGGCGCTGGGCATGAACCCGTTCGTCATCATAGGCCTGGAGACCTCGGGGAGGACCGAGGTCAGGGAGAACCTCGGGAAGGACCTTGCGGAGATACTCTTCGTAGGCCGTGCGGAGCTGACGAGCTACCCTGACCCTCCCGAGCCGGTCGACAGCAGGAGGCCTGACCTCGACGACCTCGAAGAGGAGGGATAGGGACGTGCAACTTTACCTCCTGGACGGAGCCCGACTGCGGGAGTTGCGAGAAGAGGCTGGCTTCTCCCCTGAGGAGCTCTCCGAAGCGGTCGGCCAGAGGAAGAACTGGGTCAGGGAGCTGGAGCAGCAGAGCCGGGTGCACGTTCTCGAGCTCTTCATGCAAAAGCTCGTCGGCGTCCTGGGCGTAAGAATATCGGACATGACCTCATTCCCAGATCCGCCCGCCACGCCGACAGTCCCTGAGGCGCAGGTGCTGGACGGGCTCAAGCTCAGGGAGCTCAGGGATGAGGCGGGGATCTCCCGGGGCGCGCTCGACGAGGCGGCCGAGCTGGAGCCCGGCTCTGTCGCCCGGGCAGAAGAGGCGGGCGAGGAAGTCTACGCCTCGGTGGAGGTCATCTGGAAGCTGGCCGGGGCTCTCGAGGTGTCGCCCACGGTCCTGCTCAAGCGGTAGCACGGTGCGCTTCGAGCAGCTGAGCTTCCGGGACCTCGAGGAGTTGAGGGAGCAGATAACGGAGTACTACGAGACCTACTACGCCGAGCTGCGCAGCAGGCTCTCGGACCACAGCGCCGGGCTTGCCGCGTCGGTGCCAGATCATCTCAAGGGTTACCGCCGCGTTGTGACGGAGCTCGGCGAGGACGGGGCGGTCGTCAGCCACTGGCGGGCGGGGCAGGATCACTTCGACTTCCATATCTCCCCCGAGAAGAAGACGAAAGACCTGGTAGCCGAGTTGTGCGCCGGGGAGCAGGTCCTCGACTATCCGCCCGGCGGCGACCTCGGCTACTACCAGATCTCCGAGCCACTGCAACTCGTCGTGGACGACCGCGTCGTCTGGGTAGCCGAGTGGACGCGCCTTGACATCTCCGGCAGGCTCGACGTCTGGCGCGACCCTGAAGCGGCCCGCAAGGCGGCCGGGGAGGACCTCCTCCCCTACACCAATCCCTGAGCCCGCGAAGCGGTTCACAAGGGCGTGGGTGCGGTACCGTCTCATCATCTATAATGCCGAGCGCACATAGTGTGACTTTAGAGAAGGGGTGGTGGGCGTGGACACCACGGTTCGCAAGAGGTTGCTCGAACGACTGGGTTTGAGGGACCTGGGGTCGGTGCGCGAGAACCTGTCGCCGGCCCGGCTCGTAGAGGAGTCCATCCGGCGCGGGGAGGCGACGCTCTCGGACAGCGGCGCCCTTGTGGCCATGACCGGCAAGCGCACAGGCCGTTCCCCGGCCGACAGGTTCATAGTCGAGAACTCTCTGACCAGAGACAGGGTGGACTGGGGTGCGATCAACAAGCCGTTCCCCTCGGAGGACTTCGAGCGGATACTGGAGAAGGCCGCAGAGTACATAAAGGGCCTCGACGAGGTATTCGTGGTCGACGCCTACGCCGGCGCGGACCCCCGCTACCGCCTGAACGTCCACATCGTCACCGAGTGGGCCTGGCACGCCCTCTTCGTCCGCCAGCTCTTCAGGCGCCCTTCCCCCGAAGAGCTCGATAGCTTCGAGCCGGACTGGACGGTCATCTCGGTCCCCGGGTTCAAGACGGACCCCGAGAGGGACAGGACGAACTCGGAGACCTTCATCGGGGTGGACTTCGAGCGCAGGGTGGTCCTCGTGTGCGCCTCGGGGTACGCCGGGGAGATGAAGAAGAGCATCTTCACCGTGCTCAACTTCGTGCTGCCGGTCGAGCACGGCGTCCTGCCGATGCACTGCTCGGCCAACGTCGGGCGGGAAGAAGACGACGTGGCGCTGTTCTTCGGGCTCTCGGGTACGGGCAAGACAACAATCTCGACCGACGAGAAGCGCTGCCTTATCGGCGACGACGAGCACGGATGGTCAGAAGACGGCGTCTTCAACTTCGAGGGCGGGTCTTATGCCAAGACCATAGACCTCAGCCAGGAGAAGGAACCCCAGATCTACTCTGCCATTCGTTTCGGAGCTGTGCTGGAGAACGTGGTCATAGACGAGGACACCCGAGAGGAGATCTACGCCGACGCCTCCAAGACGGAGAACACGCGGGTGGCCTATCCCCTGGAGTACATAGAGAACTCGGTGCCGGATGGCCGGGCCGGGCATCCCAGGGCCATGTTCTTCCTTACCGCCGACGCCTTCGGGGTTCTCCCCCCCATAAGCATCCTCACGCCAGAGCAGGCCGAGTACTACTTCCTCTCGGGCTACACCGCCAAGCTCGCCGGCACGGAGGCCGGGATGACTGCCGAGGTCGAGGCTACCTTCTCCGCATGCTTCGGAGCGCCCTTCTGGCCGTTGCCGCCAACCCGCTACTCTTCGATGCTGTCGGAGAAGATCCGGCGCCACTCCGTACGGTGCTACATGGTGAACACCGGCTGGAGCGGAGGGCCATACGGCGAGGGAGAGCGGATAGACCTTCCCCACACCCGCGAGATGGTGCGCGCGGCGATCGGCGGCAAACTCGACGGCGTCGAGACTCACCCCGACCCCGTATTCGGGCTTAACGTGCCAGAGAGCGTCCCCGGCGTGCCGGACGGGATACTGGACCCACGGGATACCTGGGACGACGCAGAAGCCTACGACGAACAGGCGAAGAAACTCGCCAGCCTCTTCAAGGAGAACTTCGAGAAGTTCGAAGGCAAGGTGGAAGAAGAGGTGAGGCGCGCGGGTCCAGAGTAGACCGGGCTCTCAGCCGGCCAGAGAAAAAGGGGCGGAGTCAAATCCCCGCCCCTCTTCCTTTCCCCGCCTCTCGGTCCTGAAGCTTACCCTGTCCAGCGTCGGAGGTTCGCCTGGGTCTGGCACATCTGGCACGCGCCTTCGAGCGGAGCGTCGTCCGCGCAGGCCTCGGGAATGCCAGAGTCGCCGAGCGGCACCGAATCCGGGACGCCGGTATAGGGACCGTGCACTCCAATAAAGTGGCTCTCCATCTCCCCACCAACTCCCGCGCCAGAGATCACTTCCATCTTCTGCTCCTTGGCTCGCCAGCAACCCGAGCCGTAAATATGGCACAGTTGGCCGCCGCGGAGAAATAACGGTTCTCTATGTCTCGTATCGAGCCGGCCTATACGAGTATGCAGGCAGCGAAAAGGGCCGGGGTAGATCCCCGGCCCTCGGAAACTCTTGCGTGCGTAACGCCAGTTAAGCGTTGACCGCCTTGATCTTGCGGTCTATCTGCTCGATGAGCGAGTCGCGGTTCTTGTGGCGCCGCTCGTACTCGCGAACCGTCCTGAGCTGCTCCTCGGAGAGCCCATCCAGCAAGCTGGAGATCTCCGT
The DNA here is from genome assembly GCA_045806605.1 of Rubrobacteraceae bacterium. Taxonomy (GTDB): domain Bacteria; phylum Actinomycetota; class Rubrobacteria; order Rubrobacterales; family Rubrobacteraceae; genus JALYGY01. The sequence continues at coordinate 7,599 of JBJMIY010000053.1, read as the reverse complement.
GACGTTCTTGTCGTCGTAGCCCGCTATCGGGAACCCGCCGTTAGTACTGGCGATTCCAGCCGCCGTAGCTCTCTGCGTCATGTTCGTCACGCGCTCGGCGTTGCGGGTGGCCGTCTCTACGCCCTGGCGAAAGTAGTCGGCGAAGGGGTTACCCTTGACAAACGGGTTCTCCGTGCCGAAGGGGTTGAAGAACGGCACCGAGTACATGCGCATCCAGTCCTGCACAAGTCCCTGGAAGGCACCGCTCTGGCCCTCGGCCTCGCCGTAGAGCCTCTGAACCATCCGCTGGTTCAACTCCGTCTGCTTGCGGAAAGCCTCGATCCAGGTCTCGGTCGCGCGCCGGGCGAACTCGGTGTTGATCTCCTGCGCCTCAGTGAGGTAGCCGCTGAAGATCTGGCCCGCTCGCTGCGCGCTGCGGCTCATCTCATGGGCCGTATCGCCCATCTTCTCAACGTTCTTGCGCGTCGTAGTAGCCAACTTGATACCTCCAAAACCGTATCTCTTGCCTACGGTATGTATGTGTACCCAGCACATAGAGGGCCTAAACATCTTCCAGCCCCCGATTCCCAAATTTCTTGCAGGGACTCCAGAAATCGAGGGTATTATGAGGATAAGAAGGGGTGAGTTCGGGAGAGGATCCGGTGCATATGCTCGAGGGCGAGGGCGATATTTTCGCGGGAGTTGGCGTAGGAAAGGCGGAGGTGACCTTCGCCGTACCGGCCGAAAGCGGTGCCTGCGAGGCAGGCGACGCCGGCCTCTTCGAGGAGCAGGTCGGCGAGGGTGTGTGCGGCGTAGCCGGTGTCCGTGATACGCGGGAAGGCGTAGAAGGCGCCTCTGGGGGTGATGCAATCGACGCCAGGGAGCTCGTTGAGGCCGGCGACGATCAGGTCCCTGCGGGCGCGGAACTCGGCGAGCATGGCGTCTACGCCGTCTTGCGGGCCGGCGAGGGCTTCCAGGCCGGCGTGCTGGGTGGCGGCGTTGGTGCAGGAGTTCGAGTTGACCTGGAGCTTCGCTACATGTTCTGCGAGGGGTATTGGCATCACGCCGTAGCCCAGGCGCCAGCCAGTCATCGCGTAGGTCTTGGAGAAACCGTCGAGGATGATGGTGCGATCGTCGGGGCCGAGGCCGGGTTCGGAGGCGATGCTGGCGAAGGGGCTATCGTAGAGCATGCGGGAGTAGATCTCATCACTCAGAACGTAGACGTCGGGGCGCTCGCGCAGTATAGCGGCTAGCCCTGCTATGTCTTCGGGTGTGAGCACGCCGCCTGTGGGGTTGGCTGGCGAGTTGAGGATCACCAGTTTGGTGCGCTCGCTCAGGCCGGCGCGCAGCTCGTCGAGGTCGAAGCGGAACTCGTTCTCCTGGCGCAGCGGCACGAAGACCGGGCGTGCGCCGGCGAAGTTCACCATCGACTCGTAGATCGGGAACGAGGGGTTTGGCACCAGGACCTCGTCGCCCTTCTCTACGAGCGCGAGGATGGCGAAGAACATGATCGGCTTCCCCCCTGGCGTGACTACGACCTGCGCTGGCTCCACCTCGATGCCCCGGCTGCGTGCCACGTCGGCGGCTATCGCCTCGCGCAGCTCCGGGATGCCGGCTGTCGGGGTGTAGTGGGTGTGTCCGTTGCGCAGCGCCCGGCAGGCGGCCTCGACGATGTGGGATGGCGTGTCGAAGTCGGGCTCGCCGATCTCCAGGTGGATGATCTCCCGTCCCTGAGCCTCGAGCGCCTTGGCCTTCGCCAGCACAGAGAAGGCCGTCTCGGTCCCCAGGCGCTCCATCCGTTTCGCAAGCTCCACCCTGACGCTCCTTTGCTCGGACTCGACGGCGCCCATTACATCACACCCCACGGAACGAAGGCACGCCCTCCCCGGCGCAGCGGACGGTAGCCGCTTCAGCGTCGAGCGAAAACACCCGTTCGAGTGGTGTGCCGGACCCTGTTTTCGGGGTACCATTGGCACCTGCGCTACACAGTATCCCTGCAGGAGGTCCGCTCACATGGCTCGAGCGATACCGGGTAGATTCACCGCCGAGATAGACGAGCCGTTCGTCGTATTCCTGATCGGTATGCGCGTGAACCGTCCGCTCGCCTTCCGAAAGTGGGTGCCTACGGCGATGGCGATGGGGCCGATGCTCCGCGAGCTTTACAAAAGTCCTCAGAAGGGCTTTCTCGGAGCCGAGCAGTTCTTCTACTGGCCAGGAGTGGCGTTGGTCCAGTATTGGCGCTCCTTCGACGACCTGGAGCGGTTCGCCCGCGACCCCAACGACCCGCATTTCCCGGCGTGGCGCCGCTTCAACCAGATCGTGGGTACGGACGGGAGCGTCGGCATCTGGCACGAGACCTACGCCGTGAATGCGGGTCAACACGAGACCATTTACAACAACATGCCCATGTTCGGCCTGGCCAGAGCGACGCAACACGTAGCGGCCAGAGGCCGGCTGGAGACCGCCCGCCGTCGAATGAGGCGTGGCGAGAACGAGCCCGCCATACCCTCGCCTGCGGAGCCGTGAGCGTAGTCTCCAGCTGGGTCTTGCAGCGATATTCGCGTCTGACCCAGCGTTGCACGATTTTGCCACTTGTCCCCTTGAGGGCAGTACCAGCTTGCCCCACTCCAATGTATGATAGATTTGTTGCATGAAGCACTAGCGAAGCAGGACGTGCCAACGATCGAGGTGATACATAGATGACTGCCGAAGATGATGTAGACCGACTAATCGAGCAATATCACCTGGCGCTGGGTGAGTTCGTTAAAGGAAATCCCAAGCCTGTGAAGGAACTATTCTCCCACGGAGAAGACGTAAGCCTTGCTAACCCCCTCGGCCCTCCCGCGCGTGGGTGGGAGCAAGTTGCTCAGGTCATAGAGCGTGCTGCATCCAATTTCGGAGATGGCGAGATGGTTGCCTTTGAGTATGTAGCGAAGTACGTGACTCCCGAGCTTGCCTACTCTGTGTGGTTAGAGCGGGCAAACGTCAAGATGGGTGGAATGGAGGACTTCGCCCCATCTACCCTGCGGGTTACGATGGTCTTTCGACCCGAGGAGGGCACTTGGAAGGTTGTCCACCGGCACGCAGACCCCATAACCACTCCTCAGCCAGCCGAGTCGGTACTAGAGGAGTAGAGCTAGCGCCTTAGCGACCTTACACACCCCAACTTCCGGAAATGTCATGCCACGAGCTCCGCTGGACAGGCAGGCGCGGACGTACGATCCCCGGCTCCATATTTACAGAACTCCGTCGAAGGGATAAGTGTTGATTCAGATATCCCGTTTGCACCAAAATTACCCGTAAGGAGCGAATTTTGGCGCAAAGCCCGATGGCTGCTCATATGGCGGCCGACTGCCGCAGGGACGCTACAGCGTCATCGCTGTAGCCCAGCTCGGCGAGTATGTTATCTGTGTGCTCTCCGACTTCGGGGATCGGGGCCATGACCGGCTCCTCGCCATCCATGATCGCCGGCGGACGCAGCGCGCGCAAAGGACCCACCGGAGAGCCCACCTCCCTCCACCGGCCGCGGGCTTCGAGCTGGGGGTGGTCGAGGAAGTCCCTGACGGTCCTCATCCGGGCGTTGGCTATCTTCGCATCGTCGAGGCGCTCTATGGCCTCCTGGGAAGAGAGCTCCTCGAGGATGGCTTCGATCTCCTGGTGCAGGTCGTCCCTGTTTTCGACGCGCTCCGAATTGCTGGTGAAGCGCTCGTCGTTAGCCAGGGCGGGCCGCTCCAGCACGGCCTCACAGAACCTCTCCCACTCCCGCTCGTTCTGGATTCCGAGGAAGATCACCTCCCCGTCGCCGCACTCGAAGGGGCCGTAAGGAGCGATGGCTGCGTGGCTCGCCCCGGTCCTCGGCGGTTCCTTGCCACCGTACATGGTGAAGTAGGCGGGGAAGCCCATCCATTCAGCGAGCGCCTCGAAGAGCGATACCTCGATGGCGGCGCCTTCGCCCGTCCGCTCGCGGCGGAACAACGCCGCGAGTATGCCGGAGTAGGCGTACATGCCGCAGGCTATGTCCGCCACGGAGACCCCTACCTTCGAAGGTGTATCCGGGGTTCCGGTTATCGAGACGAGGCCGGCCTCGCACTGCACCAGCAGGTCGTAAGCCTTCTTGTCGCGGTACGGCCCGGAGGAGCCGTAGCCGGATACGTCGCAGACGATCAGGGACGGATGCCTCTCCCGCAAGGTCTGCGCCCCGAAGCCGAGCCTCCCCGTGGCGCCCGGCGCGAGGTTCTGGACGAAGACGTCGGCGCTTTCGATGAGGCGGTTCAGTATCTCCTTGGCCCCGTCCTGCTTGAGATCCAGCGTAACGGACTCCTTGGAACGGTTGAGCCAGACGAAGTGGCTGGCGAGGCCCTTCACGGTCCTGTCGTATCCGCGCGCGAAGTCCCCCACTTCTGGGCGTTCGACCTTAATGACACGGGCGCCCAGGTCGGCGAGCTGGCGGGTGGCGAATGGCGCCGCCACCGCCTGCTCCAGGGAGACGACCGTTATGCCGCCCAGCGGCAGCATCAGAAAGACCTCGGCAGACCGAGGACGTGCTCTCCTATGTACGAGAGGATGAGGTTGGTGGAGATGGGCGCTACCTGGAAGAGCCGGGTCTCGCGGAACTTCCGCTCGACGTCGTACTCTGCGTCGAAGCTGTAGCCGCCGAAGGTCTGCATCGCCGCGTTCGCCGCCTCCCATGAAGCACCGGCCGCGAGCAGCAAGGCCATGTTGGCTTCTGCGCCGCAGGTCTCGCCCCTCTCGAACAGCTCCGCGGCCCTGAAGCGCATCAGGTCGGCGGACTCCACGTCTATGTAGGCCTTTGCCAGGGGGAACTGGATGCCCTGGTTCTGTCCAATCGGACGGCCGAAGACGACGCGCTCATTGGCACGGCGGGTAGCCTTATCCACGAACCACCTTCCGTTACCGATGCACTCGGCGGCTATGAGGATACGTTCGGCATTCATGCCGTCGAGGATGTAGCGAAAGCCTCTGCCTTCTTCGCCGATCAGGCTGCTCGCCGGGACGCGCAGGTCCTCGAAGAAGAGCTCGTTGGTCTCGTTGTTGATCATCACGCGCCGGGGCTTCACCGTTAGCCCGTCGCCAATAGCGTCGCGCAGATCTATGAGGAACACAGAGAGCCCTTCGGACTTCCTACTTACACGATCGAGCGGCGTGGTCCGGGCCAGGAGGACCATGAGGTCCGACTGCAGGACCCGGGAGATGTAGATCTTTCGCCCGTTGACGACGTAATGGTCTCCGTCTCGCACAGCGGTCGTCCTCAATGAGGTGGTGTCGGTCCCGGCCTCCGGCTCGGTCACGCCGAAAGCCTGCAACCTCAGCTCGCCGCTGGCTATCTTCGGCAGGTACTCCCGCTTCTGCTCCTCCGAGCCGTGCTTGAGCACTGTGCCCATGACGTACACCTGGGCGTGGGCTGGCTGGGCGTTGCCACCGGAGCGGTTGATCTCTTCGAGGATGATCGTCGTCTCGGTGAGGGTCAGACCCAACCCTCCGTATTCCTTCGGGATCAAGGCGCCGAGGTAGCCGCTCTTCGTCATCGCCTCGATAAAGGCTTCCGGGTACTCTCGTCTCGCGTCGAGCTCGCGCCAGTAGGCGTCCGGGAAGTCCGCGCACACCTCGCGTACTCTCTGCCGCAAGTCCTCGTACTGGTCGGGTCGCCCCACGTCAGGCCTCCGGCAGCAGATCTCGCACGCCGGGCTCCCGATCCAGGTCCCAGACGCGCCCGATGACACGATCCATCTCCTCTTCCGATGCCCCGCCCTGGAAGGCGGCGAGTCTCCGGGCTTTCTCCTCGAGCTCCTCACGGCTCAACGTGTTCCCGGGGTCCCCCTTCGGGACGTCGACGCGGGAGGTGATCCTGCCTCCGCCGGTGGTCTCTATCTCCACGAGCCCGATCCAGCGTCGCGGATAGGCCGCGTCCACCTCGGGGTCGAAGACCATCGCGACCCGCTCGCTGAACCCGCGCAGCTCCGGGTCCTCCAGCGCTTCCTCGGTGAAGTCATCGATCCCGGCGCTGCCCCTGGCAGCGATCAGGGCGAGCACGAACCCCATCGAGAACTTGGACTGGTGGATGGTGCGCGGATCGCTCACGGGCCCGAGCACGTCTATCGCCGCGCCGTGCACGTGGGCGCGGACGCCCGCTACTTGATCGGCTGCAAGATCATGCTCCTTCATCCCTGCTAGAAGGGCGTCGGCGGCGGGGTGGGTGTGCCGGCATGAAGCGTGGAACTTGAACGAGGTCTCCGGCACAGCCCACCTCTCCCCGAGCCCCTCGACCAGCCTCTCGGGCTCCGCGTCCGAAGACATTCCGGCGGCCATACCCTGCTCTCCTTCGAGAATCCGGGTCGCGCCGGTGAACCCATCGCGGGCGACGTAGGCGGCGAGTAGCCCGTCGGATGCGGCCTTCGCGGTGTGGAGCTGCTTGGAATCCGCCGCGTCGCGCAGGAACTCCCACAACCCGGCGGCCTGCGTACCGGCCGAACCGAGCGCGTGGAGCATAACTACTTCGTCGGCGCCCAGAAGGTGGGAGACGGCGGCGGCCGCGGCGAGAGTGCCAGCCGTTCCGGTCGTGTGGAAGACTTTGTAGTGGGAGCGGCCCAGGTAGCTTCCGACTCGCACCCCCGTCTCGTAGCCGGCCACAGAGGCGGTGATCAGGTCGCGTCCGGATGCCCCGGTGTGCTGGGCGGCGGCGAGAGCCGCAGGGAAGACCACGGTCGCGGGGTGAAACACGGAGGCGTTGTGGAGGTCGTCCTGTTCCACGACGTGAGAGGCCGCAGCGTTTACCATCGCGGCGAAGAGGGGCGAGGTGCGCCTTCGAGAGGGCAGTATCTCGCTCGGCCCCTCGGCTGGTCCCATCGTCTCTGCGAACTGCTCGAATATGTGGACCGGCGGCGCGTTCTTGCCTGCGAGGGCTGACGCGACCCAGTCGAGGAACAATTCCTTCGTGCGCTCGACGACTTCGTCAGGCAGGTCGTCGAAGCGCAGTGCGGACAGGAAAGAGACTAGCTCGCGGGTCGTCGCGGTCCTGGTCAAACTCATTCGTCACCTCCGGGATTGATCCTGGCGATCTTCGGGGCGTGACCCCGCCTGTAGACCATGATGGGGCGCTTGGACGTGATCACCACCTCCCCTCCTGGTTGTAGCTGGTCGTCTCGAACGTCACGCTCCCCACGTCCGGGCGCGACCTGAATTCGCGCTCCTCCAGGGCTTCCAACCGGGAGTAGAGCTGTCCCCCTCGAAGACCGCCGCTGGAAGCCTGACTTCATCCTATCCCAGATCATCTGGCCCGTGACCAGCGCAAGCGTGAAGGTAGAGCCAACGAGCGGCTTGCCGAGCGTACAGCTCTCGAACTACAAGACACGCCAGCCTGCGATCTGCAGTTCGGGAGAATAGCGAGCCGTGTAGACGTTGTTCATTTGATCCACTAGATCATTTTACAGAGCAAGCGACTTCCGCCGCAGCATCCATCCCTACGCTTATCTACCCACCAATAAGATGTTCCGAAGCCTCCAAGCTGCCAGGGGATGCGTGAAGCCGGATGCCGGGTGATTCCGCGTGATTCTATGCAGCAGCCTGGATACTGCTACTTCGGAGAACACCTACCATTCACGC
>JBJMIY010000052.1:0-4366 GCA_045806605.1 Rubrobacteraceae bacterium | reverse complement strand
GGTGCCGACGGGAATGACACGCTCTTTGGCGGCACCGGCGAGGACCGGCTCTCTGGCGGCAAGGGCAACGACACGATCGACACCGGGGGCCGCGACCGTCGCAGCGACGAGGTCAACTGTGGCCCCGGCGTGGACACGGTGTTTCTCTCGGCCAACGACCACAGCTCCAACAACCTGATCGGCTGCGAGAACGTAGAGAGCACCTAGAGCGCCACACAGAGCTTGAGTGATTGGTGTTGGCCGGGACCTCGTGGGGTCCCGGCCTTTTTGACCTCCGTGATCTCCTGGGCGTTCGCCTGGGCGTTCGCCGTTTTCTACTATACTGGCGGCGTGGCGAAAATACTCCTCGGGGTAACGGGCGGCATAGCGGCGTACAAGGCGCCGGGAGTGATCCGGCGCCTCAGAGAAGCCGGCCACGAGGTGCGGGTCGTCGCCACCGAGGCGGCCTTCCGCTTTATCCCCGAAGAGACGCTCTCCATTGCCACGGGAGAGGGTATCCACACCGACGAGACGTGGTGGGAGCGCGCCGGAAAGGTGGAGCACGTCGCTCTGGCGCGCTGGGCCGACCTCGTGCTCGTGGCACCTGCTACCGCCGACGCCATGGCGCGGGCTTCCATCGGCCTCGGCGACGACCTCCTCTCCGCCACGATCCTCGCCGGCGCGAAGAAGGTCCTCTGGGCCCCGGCGATGAACCCGGAGATGTGGGCTAGCCCCGCGACGCGCCGCAACGTCGAGACGCTGAAGAGCTGGGGACACCGCTTCATCGGTCCTGCTGAGGGGCTGATGGCCTCCTCTGAGGAAGAGCCCGGCGTAGGGAGGCTCGCCGAGGAGGCGGAGATCGTAGCGGCCGCGAAGGAAGCTCTCGGGGGCTAGAACCCGCGCAGGTAGTCCTTGAGCGCGTGCCCGGTGCTCGGGAAGGCCATCTCGGACCAGGGGAGTTCATCGCGAGGAAACGCCCTCACGTCGAGCGTCTCGTCAAGCGGCGCGGGTTCGCCGCCGGTAACGCGGGCGGCGAAGACGGCGATAGCCGGGACCTGGTCCTCATAGGTGTAGAGGCCGACGATCTCGCTGATCTCTATCTCCAGCCCGGTCTCCTCCAGAGTCTCGCGCGCGGCGGCGGCCTCGGCGACCTCGCCGCGCTCGACGAAGCCCCCCGGGAAGGTCCACAGCCCGTATCCGGGCTCGATGGCGCGTTGGATCAGGACTATCCCCCCGCCCGTCTCGACGATGGCCCCGGCCACCAGCTTCGGTCCCAGGTAGAAAACGAAGCCGCACGCCTCGCAGACCAGCCGCTCGGGGTCATCCTGTTTGAGCGTGCGAGACTCCAGGCGTCCGGCGCAGCGGGGACAGAACCTGTATTCCACCGGGTTCATCCCGGGAAAAAGCCCACGGCCGGCATGCTAAAATACCTCCTCACGCGGACGTAGCTCAGTTGGTAGAGCGCCAGCTTCCCAAGCTGGAGGTCGCGGGTTCGAAGCCCGTCGTCCGCTCTTTTGTAGCAAGTCAGCATTTCAGCACGTCAGCAGGTCAGCTTTCTACCGTTCGAGCCTCACCCCGGCTGCGCTGAACGTAACGGCTTCAGGCAGAATAGTCTTGAAGAACGGCATGTCGAGCGCCGCGTAGCGACGAACTGCTCTTGCTGGCTGGCTGAAATGCTGAAGTGCTGACCAGCTATCTTCCCCTGATCTTGCGCATGAGCCACTTGGCCGGGTCGTAGTATTCGTCGGCGACGCGCTCTTTGAGGGGGATGATGGAGTTGTCGGTGATGTGGATGTCGACCGGGCAGACCTCGGTGCAGCACTTGGTGATGTTGCAGAAGCCTATGCCGTTCCCTTCCTTGAGGTCGGGGAGCCTGTCGGCCTCGTCCATCGGGTGCATCTCGAGCCACTGGTTCCTGACGAAGAACCTCGGGCCCGCGAACTGGGCGTGCTTGTGGTGCGTCCTGAGGACGTGGCAGACGTCCTGGCACATGAAGCACTCGATGCACCGCTTCGGCTCGTAGAGGCGCTCCACGTCCTCCTCGTACATCGTGAAGGGCGCCTGCTCGCTGGTGGTGAAGGGCGTGATCCCTTTGGACACCTCGTAGTTCCAGGAGACGTCGGAGACGAGGTCCTTTATGACGGGGAAGGCCCGCATGGGGCCGACGTGGATCTCTCCCCCATCGTACTCTTCTATGCGGGTTTTACAGAGCAGCTTGGGCCTGCCGTTGATCTCCGCGCTGCACGAGCCGCAGTGGGCGGCCTTGCAGTTCCAGCGCACCGCCAGGTCGGGGGCCTGCTGCGCTTGAATTGCGAGCACCGCGTCGAGGACGACCATGCCCTCGACCAGCGGTATCTCGTAATCGACCTCCTCGCCGCCCTCCGCGTCGCCGCGGAAGATCTTGAGCCTCGCCATCCTGTCGCTCTTGCCCAGGTCCTCGTTCGGTACGGGGGAATGGGCCTTGGAGGTCACGCCCCCCGGGTTGTTGCCGTTGCCTTCGCTCATGCCTTCGCCTTCGCCTCCTCCACAAGCGACGCCAGGTGCTCCGGCATCGGCGGGATCTCGCGCCGCTCGATGCCTACCTCGCCCTGCCCGTCCTTCGTCACGATAAAGTTGATCTTCCCGAGCTCCTCGTCGGGACCGTCAAAGTCAAGCCTCCACTGCGCCCCGCGGCGCTCCTTGCGCTCCAGGGCGGTCCGGATGATGATCTCTGAGATCTGGACCAGGTAACGCACGTCCTGCGCTGTGTGCCAGCCAGGGTTGAAGAGGCGCGATCCCGGCACGCTTATCTGCGGCAGCCGGTCCTTTAGCGCGAGGATCTTGCCGAGGCCTTCCTTCAGAGAATCCCCGTCGCGCATCAGGTTCGCGTGCTCCATCATCGCCTCCTGGAGCTCCTGCTGGATCAGGTACGGGCTCTCGCCCTCCTCCTTCTTCTCCAGCGGCTCGAGCACGCGCGAGATCTCGTGCAACATCTCGTCCTCGTCTATCTCGGCCGAGTGCACGCTCTCCTCGATGTAAGCCGAGGCACCCTCGCCGGCCCGCCTTCCGAAGACGAGCAGGTCAGATAATGAGTTGCCGCCCAGGCGGTTCGCGCCGTGTAGACCGCCGGCGACCTCGCCCGCGGCGAAGAGGCCCGGCACGCTGGAGGCAGCGGTCTCGGGGTGGATCTTGATCCCACCCATCGTGTAGTGAACGGTCGGGAAGACCTCCATCGGCTCCCTTGAGATGTCTATGTCGGCGAGCTTGAGGAACTGCTCGTACATGGTCGGCAGCTTCTTCATGATCCCGTCATAGCCAAGGTGCGTGATGTCCAGGTACACGCCCCCGTGCTCGCTGCCGCGGCCCTCCTGCACCTCGGTGTAGTTGGCCCGGGCCACCACGTCGCGCGTGGAGAGCTCCATCTTCTCCGCGTCGTATTTCTCCATGTAGCGGGCGCCCTCGGAGTTGCGGAGCAGCCCGCCCTCGCCGCGAACACCCTCGGTTACGAGGAGGCCGCGCACGCCGGGAGGCCACACCATCCCGGTCGGGTGGAACTGCATCATCTCCATGTCCACCAGCTCGGCACCCGCGTCGTAGCCGAGGACCACGCCGTCCCCCGTCCCCTCCCAGGAGTTGGAGGTGACCTTGAAGATGCGCCCCCAGCCGCCGGTCGCCATGATGACGGCCTTGGCCTTGAAGTGGACGAACCGGCCGTTCTCACGCGTGTAGGCGAGGGCTCCGACGACCCGCCCTTCCTTCTTGAAGAGCTTGGTGATGGTCGTCTCCATGTAGACTCTAGCGTCTATGGCGAGGACCTTCTCCTGCATGGTGCGGATCAGCTCCAGGCCGGTCCTATCGCCGACGTGGCACAGTCGCCTGTAGGTGTGGCCGCCGAAGGGGCGTTGGGAGATCTTGCCTTGCGGCGTGCGGTTGAAGAGCGCGCCCCACTGCTCTAGCTCGTAGACCCTGTCCGGGGCCTCTTTGGTGAAGGTCTCGACCATCTGCCAGTTGTTGAGGAACTTGCCGCTCTTCATGGTATCGATGAAGTGCTGGCGCCAGGAGTCGTCGGGGTCGACGTTGCCGATGGCGGCGGCGATGCCACCTTCGGCCATCACGGTGTGGGCCTTGCCGAGCAGGCTCTTGGAGACGATGCCGACCGAGAGGCCGTGTTCCGCCGCGGCGACCGCGGCCCTCAAGCCAGCGCCTCCGGCGCCGATGATCAGGACGTCGTGCTCGCGCGTCTCGTAACTCTCACGGGGCCCGTTGAGTCCGTCTCTCTGCAACTCCACCACCTACCCTAGAATCGTCAGGTCGGGTACCACGCCTGCCTGAATAAGCCTGAAATATACGTCCGTGAGCAGCACCGAGAAGAGGCTGAACCACGCCCACTGCGGGTGCCGCAAGTTCA